>JASFHC010000288.1:0-3669 GCA_050123435.1 Desulfobacterales bacterium | reverse complement strand
CAAACCAGTTGTATGCATGACAAAATCTTTTACCAACACCCTGAACATCACATAGCCTGGCTCTGGATAGCTAAGATCAACTCAAACTCTTTATTCAGAATATGAGACTCTGCCTTACGCAAATATGACGGAAGAAACTATAAAAACAGAAGCCGGTCATATTCAAATCCTTCCCGCCTCATCATGGGCGTTAACACAATGATACCCCTTTTTGGTCTTTGATCATCTTTCCCCACCTTTTTATCCGCCGTTGGTGGGGCGGATTTATCCGCCGTCACTGTGGCGGGCTCACCTTCCCTGCCTCCAAGGACCTCCTCGCCTCCCAGGTTTATAGCCTCCAACCTCTAAATTTCCCCTTGACAACCCCGCCATAATGGTGCATATGATGTGTAATAGTATACATATATAAAGGAGTAAAAATGAGCACTGAAAACGTCCGTCTCAACATCACATTGCCGAAAGATCTGGTGCACCTCATAGATCAGATGTCCGGGCCACGGAAACGCAGCCTGTTTATCGCTGAAGCCGTTCAGCTAAAAGTGCGGCAAACCAAAAAAAAAGCTCTTGAGAAAAAACTGGCTGAAGGCTACCGCGCCGGTTACAACCAAAGCCGCAAGATGGCAAATGAATTTGAAGCCATCGATCTGGAGGGCTGGGATGACTATTAAAAGAGGCGAAATCCATCTGGCATCATTGGACCCGACCATAGGTCGTGAAATTTCAAAAACAAGACCTGTCGTTATCATTTCAAACGACATCAATAACCGTTTCTCCGGAACGATAACCGTTCTGCCGATCACCTCAATGAATTTGGGAAAAATCTATCCTTTTGAGGTTAAACTTCCCAAAAGAGCGGGCAATCTTCCGAAAGATTCAAAGGTGAAAGCAGATCAAATCCGTACTCTGGATAAACGCAGGATAATAAAAGCCATCGGTATGTTGGATGATGAAAGCATGGCACGCATAGAATCCGCCTTAAAAATACATCTCGGGCTGGAAATGACAATTTAGTCTTTGCTTTGTGTCTGGTTCATTTCTCCATTTTTCACTGCTGATTCCGAAAACTTTCTATTTTTCCCATGTTCTCAAGTTTTTATCCACTTTATCCGCCGATGGTGTGGCGGATTTATCAGCCTTCACTGTGGCGGGCTCACATTCTCACTTTCTGTCTTCCTCAGTCTCCCAGCTTTATAGTCTCCAACCTCGCTTCCAAGTGAAATTTTTACCCCTCCACTCCCTATCTTCTGTCCTCTGTCTTCCGCCCTCTGTCCTCCGTCCTCCATCTTCCTTGCTCCGTCCTCCATCTTCAATTTTTTTCCCGCTTTCTTTTTCACCTCCGAATTCCATCTTGACAATTATTATTTCTTACGATAGTATGATTTTGTAAGATTTATTGCAAACAAAAAAGAGGAAAAAAGCCATGAAAACAGTTATTACTTCTAAATATCAAACAACAATACCCAAAGCCATTCGCGAGGACCTCAAGCTATCCATCAACGATACAATTGAATGGAAGGTTGAAAATGGAAGAATCGTTGGTGTTCCCATGCAAAAAAACTTTCTTAAGTTTAAAAATAGTGTCAAAACGGAGGCTGGGAATATCGAGGACGACATCAAATTATCAAGAAAAAAACGGGCAGAGAGATACCAGTGAAAAGACATACGATTGTAATAGATACCAACGCTCTTATATCCTTTGTGACGGATAGAAACAAAAGCCAGCAGGACAAAATAGCCGAGCTTTTTGAAAACGCCGCCGTACTGCGGATGTCGATTTTATGCCCGCAGAATGTACTAACCGAATTTGTCTATGTGCTTGAAAAGGTATATGATATTTCGAAATCGGTAATAAAACAAATGATCAGTGATTTCGTTAACATGCCCGGAATAGAAATTGTCCATGAAGTAAGCCTGAAAAACCTTTTTTCGTACTGGCCTGATAAGATTCCAGACTACGGCGATGCTATTGTTACATCCGTCTGCAGATCCAGAAAGGGAGCCATGGTCGCAACGTTTGACCATAAATTCTGTGCAGCCTTAAAAAGAATAGGCTTTTCTGTATATCCCTTCTAATTTTATGTGTATCAAGTTCCCTGTTGCATTAGTTTTCGTTATCCTTGATATTTTAAGTCTCTTCTCAATCCTTTCAATCTTTGCCTTCAACTTTCTATTTCTATCAGTATTATGCACGTTCTTCATCAACGTCCAACTTTACAAGCCATTCAAGAAATTCCTTTCGGGGCCAGATGTACCCATATACAACAGGGGAGTATTTCCCTTCCTTGTATAAATTACGACGGTAGGAAGAAAATGCCAAGGCATCTTTAATATCTTGATCGGCAGTTCCGGTTTTAAAAAGCATTGCACCATTACGCTCGGGAATCTTTCTCAAATAGGTCATCTCGGGACTTAAATTTTCCAAATTGGGATCCAAGAACCAGCTTTTTCTGAATATGCCTTTTATGTTGGGATAATACTTCATTAACTCTCCAATCTCTTTGTAAGCCATATTCATTTGCTGACAATTGAAACGTAGCATATATCTCGGAATGGTATGGATAATACAATAAGGGAACAATCCACTTGTTTTAAAAAGGATAAACCTCAATATCTGTTTTATGCGACGGATGTTAAAGGTTAAAAAAACCCGGGGGCTTATTATACGGAATTGAACAAACCAGGCGCCGCCGATGGGTATGCTCTTAAAACAGCATACCCCGAAGTCAATGTTAAAATCGACTTTTGAGATATCGTAATAGCTGTCCGGTTGACGATCAAAATCTTCAACAACCCTCTGATACCAGGAATGTATATTACGCATAACCCCTTTTGGAAAAGATTTCGCCTTTAAATGTGTTAAGGAATCTTTCATAATAAAGCATAACGTCAGTTTTTGATACAACGCAATGGCATGGAAGCCGTAATCTTTCTGTATTGTAGAAAGTATTTTTTTTCTCCGCGGTCCAAAGTAAGAATGCATGCGTAACTGTGGGAAAGATTTAACATCGTTCACATACGCTGAGATTGGAAATCGCCCACAAATACCAGGGTCGATGGCATCAATATCTCCCTGTAGCCGTTTGATGCTTCTTTCTAATTGATCTTTCGTAATCATCCGTCCCGGTAATCCAAAAATATTTTAAAAGGACGTATATTTCAATAAAACACTACTTACTGATTTCTCCCATACTTCCTCAATCCATATCGGGCAATAATCTGCTGGTGTATTTGAGACGTTCCTTCTATTATCTCCAACAGTTTCGCCTCACGAAACAGGCGTTCCACAGGATAGCTATTCGAGCATCCATTTCCGCCGTGTACCTGGACGGCATCGGAAGCAATCGTATTGGCGGTTTTGGAAGTAAAATATTTAGCAATAGTTGTTTCAGCGACGGCTTGGCTATCACCGTGTGCTCTCATTTCACCGGCCTTGATGCAGAGCGCTCTGGCGGCATGGGTGTTAGTCACGGCATTACAAATCATTCTTTGAACAAGCTGATACTCGCCGATTTTTCTCCCAAACTGTATACGCTTTCTGGCATATCTTGCCATACAGTCAAGCGCTTCCTGTGCTATGGCAACACCCGCCCATGCAATACTGTATCTGCCGTGATCCAAGGCAGTACCTGCAACAAAAGTAAAACCGCTGCCCGGCTTGCCGATGATGTT
>JASFHC010000287.1:0-3672 GCA_050123435.1 Desulfobacterales bacterium | reverse complement strand
TTCAACTGGGAAGCCTCAGGATGTTTCCAGAAAAAATTGTGAAACTTCTTTATTTCATTGTGGGATTTTAGAGGAGAATGACCTTTGTGATAAAAACAGCTTGGCCCACTTATAACTATGGCTTTCCGTCTATGCTTAAAATATGTTTTTATCAGTAGATACCCACTACTATTTTATCATTAGGGATAAGTCGATGACCGATAGTAACGGCAACTCTCGTGAGATTAAATTTTGAATCGAGACCTTTGGAAAATGTTCAATTTTGTCCAGGGCTAAGCAACGCGAAAGGTTTATCCATCTGATAAAAATGAGTATTTCGGAAATTATAATTTGAATTTGACAATAGAATTAGAGATTCGGTCAAGCAACTGTCACACATCCGCTTTTCATTTTACGCTAATGGCTCTAATCTGAAAGGATCGCAGTCATAATATCTATAAGTTTTTCACGAGCCCTTCGCGTTCCGGCATAGCCGTTGTAAAGATCTATCCGAATTTTATGTTCATTGCGAACGTCTATCTCCTTGAATGTGTCGAGAACCTTTTTGAATTCGAACCTTAACGTCTTTCTTTTCTCGATATTCGGAACTTCATCAATCATCCGGTTCACTGTCAGGGCATACCTAAAATCGTCAATTCCCTCTCTGAAAGAGTCCCACGTGTAGCTATGAATCATCTCTCTTCGCAGGAAAATTCCCCTCTCATCTTTTATAACAGCAGGAAAGGCAACCATGAAGGCCCTCGTGTTTGTATATGGATTCATCCCCTCAGAACGGTATGCATACCCCCAATGGATTCCCATATCGAAGTTGGAGTTGTACAACCAGAACCCATACATTATCCTGGTAAGAAGTGGGTAGTGACCGTTCATTGTGCCTTCGTAAGACCCCTGAAGGCCGACGATCTTCTTTGAAGGATCTTGTCTAACATCAGCAAGATACTGGCATCTTTTCCTGAATTTCAGCCATCGCTTTGAGTACCAAACCCTTGTGCTGATGCCCATCAACCACCAGTCTTGAGCTACACCCCGATTATCAGAAATTTCCTTCAATATGGAATAACTGCCCGACGTTCCCGCAAGACCGCCAATCTTATGGATTTTATTGGTAAGGGATATATGCTCAAGGATGGTCCTTCTCGCCTTCCAGGGCGGCGGTTTACCGGGTTCATCCCGGCCATACATCAACGGTAAAAAGCCCATTTCACAAATCGTTTGAACCTCTTCTTTGGTCCAGTTGCTTTTCGTTGAAATGACAAAGTCAAAGCCGTATCTCTTGACGTATTTGTAATCCTCTAGAGTTTTTATTGGTGCCCTAAGTGCATTGCAACCGCATGCTCGTATATCTGCCATCGCTGCATCCCTGAATTCCGGTCCCACATCCCAAGCACGCATTACACCCATGTATTTCCCATGGTTCCGGAGGTTGTCCAGTCTATAGTTTATGACTTCTACCTCTATTGGCACTTCTATAGTCTTTTCGTCTACCACAAGAGACAGGGTCCCAGAAAATACATTTCTGAATGCTGGCAAAACTAACTCCCCAGGTATGTGTACCGTTACCCAAAACTGCTTGCTCTCCCCCTCCTTGAAAAATGTCTTCACATTGTCGCGATGAGTCAGGGTTATGTGACTCTCAGCGTCTGCCTTTGCTAATTCAAATTCGGCGTCATCCTTAACTATGCATACTGGCAGGACAGGAAGGCGTTCCTTTGCGTCTTTATTGAAACCATTGTATGGAGCATTTAGGCCCGCCCCGGCCTCCATGCCGCCTACCCAGATATTGACCTGGTAGGCAGTGTTTCCCTCACGACTCATAAAGGTTACTACGCCGACATCTATGTTCTCCTTTGGAATGACAGATCCTTTGGGACCCTCAAGGTCGTTAGCCTTCAATAGCACATTCTTTCCAGGCTTCGGACTAAAGACAACGAATGTGCCTGATTCATATTCACCAGGCGTCACTTTCAGTTTCACTTTATCAGCGATATTATCATGGAATGTCTCGTCAGGATAATGGAAATCGAAAGGCTCAGGATAATAGATTGTGAAGGCTACCGCTATACGCGACAGCAAGACCAAGATCCCCAGAATCACACCTATCCAAAACAATGAACGTAAAAAACTCATTAGGTTATTTTCTCTAAAAAAAATTTAGTGTCTTAGAAGATATTGTGTTCAAAACGGCCTTCATTCGAAAAAAACTAATATGTCGGAATCATCCCACAGATCAAATACAAGAACGAAAGCTGATTTTGATCCTTTCGAAGGACAGGATGTTTCCATACATCTGCTGAGGAATTTCAGTACAAACGGATGCCATTTACGGCTTAAACTTGGACTGCCAACCCAGTCCATCTGAAGATTTATTTATGGCTCAAAGTTGCTCTTATCCGAGAATAAAAAGATATCTAGTCATACCGGATTGCTGAAGTCGGACATTTATGAGTCAGGTTTTCTACTAGATACGTCGGAGAAGTAAGTATCGGTCTATTGTGAAGGTGTTGCCGGATCGCAGAAGTTTTCCAAAGCTGGTCAGAATCAGTGGAGGGGAGCTATTATCTTAGTAAAAGGTGAAAAAAGGTTGATTTTTTTCTGGTACTCTTAGATGCTATAATTGAATAACTTATCATCAAAATCGAAAGAGTAGAATGGATAAACCCAGAAAAAAGGGGAAATCCACGTAGAATTTCAAAAACCGAGTCTTCTTAATGACACTGCCCATATTCAAATAAGGAAAGCACATTAATGAAAAAATGGGCTCTTTTACTTAACTGTTTCATATTGAACCTAACGTAGTTTATAATTCAATTTCCTGATCTTAAAAGAGTCTCCAACCGCTACGAGTTCCATGGAGATATCGCCGCTGCTGGACCGCCATTCGCTCAAAAATCCCTCTCGCTTTAAACGGGCCATCGCATGGAACACCCCTTTAATATTGATGTTCCCGGTCTTTTCTTGAATCGAATAGCGCAGTAGCTCGATCTCGTAATCCAAGGAATCGAATTGCTTAAAATTTCTACGATATTTGGGCATAAGGGAACTAAATAGTTTACCATTTTCAGTGGCATCGGTAGTAAAAAAGACGGCGAATTTATCAAGTTGCTTATATTGATAAGTCTTGCAATAGATAGTCAAAAACGAGTCCAGGCGATTCTGCAAGTCCTCATGTCCGGTGTCAGTCCCAAGGCTTGCCTGAAGTTCCGTCACTTTTGGTGATATTGCAGCTACCTTCATATCAACATCGATGCTGTTTTTCTCCTCAGCCGGAACCAAGGATTCTGACAAGGCATTTTCACTGATTCCCTGTGTCTGAATTGTCCGTAAGTCTTTGTCTGCGACGGCCGCTGGCACTACTACATCGCCTAAAAGTTTAATGTTTCGGGAAGGTGCCTGGCTCTCATCGTTTGTTGATAATATCTTACGAGAACCTTGGTTAGTAGTCAATTTTTTGTCTGCAGCCACAATTTTAGGGGTGAAAGATTCTTTCTTTTTCTGAACTTGGGTAATAGTCAAGTCCTCAGTATGTATAGGTTTTGACTTTTTCTGGGTGGCTTTGGATTTTTTAATCAGACCCGTGGGTTCTCTCTTAAATTTCACAAATGGTTTTTTGCTAACAAGCTGCTGAGCGGGCTTTGGGAGCAATTCTTGTGCAGCAAGTTCTTCTTCAGGTAT
>JASFHC010000286.1:0-3674 GCA_050123435.1 Desulfobacterales bacterium | reverse complement strand
TCTGGTTTCAGGTTTCAGGTGTCAGGAGGACGAACGTAAGAGCTGACACCTGAACACTGACACCTGAAACCTGGATTGCTTGAGCTAAATCACCAACAATCTTGATTTACACCCCAAAGAAAGCATTTCAAGGAATTAAGAAATCATGTCACCAATGGCACCGCCGATTTATCTGGATTATAACGGAACAACACCTGTGGACGCTCAAGCAATAGAGGCCATGAGGCCGTTTTTGGAAACAGAGTTTGGAAATCCCTCAAGCAGTCACTGGTACGGCATTGTTCCCAAAAAGGCGGTTGAAACCGCACGCAGACAAGTTGCAGGACTTCTGGATTGCAGTCCCCGTGAAATCATATTTACAAGTGGCGGCACTGAATCCAATAACCATGCGATTACAGGAATTGCCCGTGCTTCTCGTGCAAAGGGAAACCACATCATCACAAGCCGGGTTGAGCACCCGGCAGTTCTGGAAGTATGCAGATTTCTGGATAGTTTTGGGTTTGAAACAACTTATCTGCCGGTGGATGAGCAGGGCCTTGTGAGTGAGTCGGATGTTGAAAAATCCATCAGACCCGAAACTATCCTGATTACCATTATGCATGCCAACAATGAGGTGGGAACCATTCAACCTGTTGAAAAAATTTCCAGGATCGCCAATGAACACGGTATTGTCCTGCACACCGATGCGGCCCAATCCATCGGTAAAATCCCAACGCGCGTGAGCAAACTTGGCGTTGATCTTTTGTCTATCGCAGGACATAAAGTATATGCGCCCAAAGGTATCGGTGCCCTTTATATCCGGCAATCCTTAACCCCGGATAAATTCTGCCACGGCGCCGGCCAGGAGATGGGTCTTCGGGCCGGCACGGAAAACGTATTCGGAATTGTGGGTCTGGGAAAAGCCTGTGAAATTGCCGCCCGTGATTTGAAAAAGAGCATGGAACATATGAAACTGTTGAGAGACCGGCTGCACGACGGATTATTTTGTAAGCTTGAACAGATAAAGCCAAACGGTCATCCGGATAAACGGCTGCCCAACACCCTGAGTGTTTCGTTTAAAGGGCTTGAGGCCAACAGAATTCTCGAGGAGATCGGACTTGAGGTGGCGGCTTCCGCCGGTGCGGCCTGCCATTCAGATACCGTGGAAATTTCCCATGTTCTCCAAGCCATGAATATTCCGTTAGACTGGGCCAAGGGAACCTTGAGGTTCAGTGTCGGACGGATGACCACTGTTGAGCAGATTGATAAGGCCGTTCAGGTTATTGTTCATGCCGTGAAAAAGCTACAACCTACTCCTCAATAATTTTTTAACAACATTCCATTTTTTTCAATATCCTCTCAATTTCAAGCGCTTCCTCACTTACTTCTCCCACCTCTTTTCCAGTTATTACCCGGTTTTACGAATCGGTTTTTTCTATGAAAACATCCTTAAGCTATCGGAATATCCAGTTTGACAAATCGCTATATCCTTTGTAATTATATTTTAGTATTCAAAACTGTTGATTTCATAAGAAAAACGGGGGGAAGGTTCGATTTACTCCCCGTTTTTGGGGTTATTTTTTAGAAATAAATTACAGACTGATAGATACAAAACAGAAAATTCAAAGAAAAGAGGAAAAATTTGGGTATAGCAATCTTAAAGAAAAATAACCTAATTCGTCCTGAAATGACCGTGCTGGATGTTTTATCCAGGTACAGAGAAACCGAAAAAGTGTTTAAACTCTACGATAAGCAGGCCGGTGAATGTATTTGCTGCCAGGCGCTTTTCGAACCCTTGAGAAATGTTGCGGCAACCTATGGTTTGAACATGGAGAAACTGCTCACAGACCTGGAGGCGGCGGCCGGTCAAAGGTCGGCGACACCGAAACTGGTCATGTGCAACTTTTTTTCAGACACGGACAAACTCAAAAAATTTGCCCGTGAACATGGTTTTTCCGGCATTGATTTTTCTTTTGACCTGCAACAACTCCCCGGGACACCCGCCCAGGAATCAAAATGGGTTAAGGACATATCGGCCCTGGCACCTCTTGAAGTTCGGTATCACTGTCCATTTGATCGCATAGACCTGGGTCACGACGACCCTGAGCAAGCCCGGGCGGCTAAAGACCTTTTCTGCCGCGTGATCCGTCTGATTTCCAAAGTGGGCGGAAGGTACATAACCATACACATCGGCCTGGGTCATGACTTCACGGAACCCCTTTCCTGGGAGACCACCATCGATAATTTAAGACAACTGGTTGACTACGGACGTTCCATGAGTGTGAGGGTTTGTCTTGAAAATCTGGCCTGGGGGTGGACAAGCAAGGCAAATCTCTTTGAAAAGCTGATTCGCAGAAGCGGGGCTGACGTTACCCTGGATATCGGGCATGCGTATGCGTGTGAATCTGTGCAAAGCCAGCAATATACTGTTGAAGATTTTGTCACCCCCCATGCAGACAGGGTGTTTAACGCCCATATTTACCATACCGAGATTCCGGGCCAGGGACATATCCCGCCGGAAAAAAAGGAAGATATTGAAGACCGTCTTTCTCTCCTAAACATGATTGGTTGTAACTGGTGGGTTATCGAAATAAGGGAAGTCGAGGGACTGTTAAAAACCAAAAAGATCGTGGATGAATTTCTGGTACAAGAAAATTTAGTAGTAAAACAGATGAACATCGAACATCGAACGTCCAACATCGAATGATGAATGGAAAAAAACGAACAACCAAAAGATTTATTTATGTTACGGACATCAAAACAGCTGAAAATATAAGTCCTTCAAGGTCGGACATTGGATTGTTAGAAACAATTAAGATTAAATTGTGGAGCGGAGCGACATCATTATTCGATGTTCAACGTTGGACGTTCGATGTTCGACGTTTAGTCTGTTCGATGTTGGACGTTCATCTTTTAGTATGTTCGACGTTGGATATTCGATGTTCATATATTATAAAAACTCGCCTGTTGGGAAAAGGCCTTGAGGCCCACTAAAATATTAGAGGTGAAGCCATGAAAGAAATCGACGCCAGGGGGCTGTCATGTCCGGCCCCGGTACTACAGACAAAAGCGGCTGTCGAAGAAGTGAACCCGGATGTAATCAAAGTCATTGTTGATAATGAGGCTTCAAAACAAAATGTTTGCCGGTTTTTAGAATCCCAACACTTTGATACCGACGTACAGAAGGATGGAAACGACTTTTATGTTACTGGTAAGCGTGAGGCCGGTATTTCTTCCCAAGATTTGGCCCAAGAGAGCGTAAAACCCGATACAAAGAAAATTATGGTCATGCTGGCTACGGATCGCTTGGGGTATGGTGATGACGAGCTTGGGTTAAAACTCATGATCAGCTACATCAAGACACTCAAAGAGATGGGACCCGAGCTATGGCGGCTGGTTTTTGTGAACAACGGGGTTAAACTCACCATTGAAGGTTCGGAGGTATTGCCGGTGTTAACAGCGTATGAGAAGGAGGGGCTTCACATCCTAGTCTGCGGTACCTGCCTGACCCATTTTGATCTTCTTGACCAAAAACAGGTGGGCGAGACCACGAATATGCTCGATATCGTTACCGCTATGCAGCTGGCGGACAAGGTCATCACTATTTGACGGTTTCGTAAAAAGTCCAACTTCTGCGTTGTGCTGCATTTCGCAATCATTCAACGTACGAAAAGTACGCCTCATGATTACAAAAT
>JASFHC010000285.1:0-3702 GCA_050123435.1 Desulfobacterales bacterium | reverse complement strand
AGGTGAAGGATAGACCCAACATCAGATTACGTTGCAAGACGTGATTTACCTTTTTCCACTTTCTATAAAGTCGATAACACGTATCATCAAAGTTGGAGCATCGAGGTATTTTCATCATGTCATTAACAAATGCTTGTTTGATTCCCGCTCCGGTGGGCATAATTTGATACCGTTCCATCAGAATCCCAAAAGCTTATCTATACAAGTGTACTGGATAATCAAACCAAAATGTTGTCTTTCGTTTCTAATCTTTTCAAATAATTAATGAGTTTTCTTCAGTGGAAATGGTATTCCTTGGCATCGGACTATGTTTTTAGATCTCTGACGATGTCAATTATTTTTTTTCATCCCATCTTTTAAGAAAAAATTATGAAATAATTAGATTTGTCAAAAATTTCGTATTTTATAATAAGATAAATTTTCAAAATGTTCAACTATAGTTTAATTGAAAAAGGGGTGATTTATGAAAACAAATGTTAAAAAAAACCATTAAATTTCAATTATCGATTCAGATTCTCCTTTTGATTATAGTATTTAGCGTTTTTCTAACAAACAATTTACTTGCTAAAACAGCAAAAGAAATTGATGCCAACGTGGATAAGGATGGGAAGTTGGCCTTTTGTGAATCGCCACAGCCGAACTTGTTTCAGCAGCGGTCAATGCAAGAGACATGGGATTCATGTTAACGTTTAATGATCTTGACAGCCATATCCTATTTCACAGAACTGAACTCGACAACAGTATCGCCGATGCCCCGGATGTGATGAAACGGTTATGGAAGAAAGATAATCGCGTAGTGATGTCGAAAAATCGGTGCTGATTTCAGGCCGTTGGTTGAAACAGCAACAGTGATGAATGCTCGCAGAGGATAGGGTGTCGGACTAGGGCGGAGAATAACAATGTTAACGAAAAGCGCTATTTTGTTTGAGACGGTGCGGTATTGTCCAGCCAGGATATCTGCTGCAGCCGTTCCACTACAAATAGTATCATCGCTTCAAAAAGAACGGTGCGCACCTTCTTGTTCCTGGTGACAGTATCAGGGCTTCGACCAGAGAAAACTTCCTCCACCGGCACTGCAACCGTCCAGTGATCAGCATTGACGTATGCCATGAGCGTTGAACCGGGTATGAGTTGATCGTAGATAAAAAGCTGACCGTCATTTAAGGGATTGATTGGTTCTAAGAGTTCATAGGTGATGTGAAGTCCCGCCTGAATATTTTCTTTCCGGGTGAAGGTAGCAACGGAATAATACTGAACGTGTTGCGGTAATGGATGCATGGCCAGCCAGCGGAATTGCTCTTTCAGGGTCAAACTCTCCAGCACACCTCTATCCCCGGGCCCACAATCACCAAGTGACAGATTTTTAAACCATTTGTGATATGTTTCCGAGTATTTGTCGGCGATGATAGATCCGTTGACCGCCCCGGCGACACTCAATACCGCCGTTACTTTGTGGGAGAGGTCCGGATAATTCACCAAAAAATGCAGAATATCCGTGGTTCCCTTGGAATACCCGATAAGTAGCAAACGATCAGATGTTTCCATGTCCATGTCTGCGATCGTCTTCGCAATTATCGAAGCATTCATGTCGCTTCCGGACCGACCGCTGATCGGGATGTGATCAATCCGATAACCAAGACGTATAAGATTTTCTGTGCCCAGTTTGTAAGCCTTGCCAATTTCCGGAAAACAATCCGAAAACGCTCCAGAGACTATGAGAATTCTCAGGTGTGTATCGTGTACCGGCAGGGGTGTTCCTACCGCATTGGTGTGCGGTTCATCGTTTAAGCGCCAGAGGTAATCCTCACAGTCAATATTCAGACTTTGGGATTCTCGTTTTGATTCCAACAATTTGCAAAAAATCTCCCGGAAATGCATACGTTCATCATGCATGGTTGGCGCACCAATGTAGCTGAGGGTGTACGCTGGGATGTTAACATTGTAAACCTCTGTTGACGAACCGCAGCCAAAAACACTTAGAATAAAGATGCTAATGAATATAAGTTTAATTTGGATGGAAAGCAGTTTCATTTTTTTTCTGTTTCCTGTCCAGAGTTTCCGCCACATAAAGAAGTATGGACTGAAGTAAAATTTCTCTGGGAAATCTTTTCGGCATTTCCACTGTATCAGATAACAAAGAATCCTCCAGAGGCAGTACTAGTGACCAGTGGTCGACGTTGGCATAGCCTAAAAGCGTGGCACCGGGAATGATTTGATCGACGCTAAGAAGCTGTCCATCGTTGCGGGGACTAAAAACCGCCAGCATGTCATACCAGATTTTCAGTAGAAGGTTGATATTTTCACGCCTGGTAAAAGAGACCAGCGAAAAATACTCCACCGAATGTGGCAGAGGATTGGCAGCCAGCCATGACAGTCTGGTCGAATATTTAAGGCTGTCAATGGCACCGCTATCGCCGGGTTCGCATTGGCTCAGCTGGATATATTTAGATAGATGGGTGTAAGCGTCGGCAAATTTTTTTGCCAGCGGCGATCCGTTTATGGCGCCGGCCACACTCACAACCGCAGTCACTTTCTGGGCCTGCGCCGGGTGGTTTATCAAAAAATTTAGAATATCCACCGCACCCTTTGAATACCCCACGAGCACCAGGTCTTCATAACTATCAATGGTCGTGCTTTCAATGACCTTTGCAATATACGCCGCATTCTTGTCACTGCTGGAGCGCCCGCTGACAATGAGTTGTTCGATTCTGAAACCTCGGTCGCGAAGGGTTTCAATCGAAGCTTCAAATGGAAGGGCAATGCTTGAAAAACAATCGTTGAATAGACCGGGCACGACCAAAATTCGGTGTCGGGTGTCGGGTGCCGGCACGGGTCCGGACTCCTTGTTGAGCTGCCCTTCATCACTCAATCGTAGAAGGAAGTCTTCACAATTACCTGCCTCATTCCGATATTTGGGATCTTCAGCCAGCAACCCGCAAAAGATCTCCCGAAAGCGTTCCCGACCGTCGACAACCGGAGGAGTTGCAATCGGATGAAGATATGAGCCCGGAAAATCGGTAGTATATGGATACTTATAAGGTGTAGCGCATCCGAAGATCATCACAACCATTACTATAAATGGTAAAAACAAACGTGGCAGCAGCATGACTTTCCATAATTGTACAATGTTCATTAAAACCAAACTGTTTCACCAAATCACTACAGCGCTATTATTAGTCATAACTTGATTCATTTCAAGCATAAAGAGCGAACATAAAACGTATCCAAAAAATCACCTCATTTTGGATGATGATTCTCGACTGGATACTAATGGCTATATATAAGCTTCATCAACCCACTACTCTTCAGCCGATTAATTTGCATAAAGGCCTGTTCCCCGATGTACGATTTTTTATGTTTTTCAAAAATCGAATCCCTCTTCGGGGGCATTCAAGATAACGGAAACTTGGGAATATAAGACATATCGACTCGCAGTTTGCCCCATAATGGAGAATAAATAGATGTTTAAAAATAGGTCAAATCATAGGTTTCGGACTTTGCTTTATGGTTTAATAACGTTAAGCTTAATTACTGCTTGTGGAACAACTCCCTTAAAAAGCATCGCCGATGTCAAATCTGATGAAAGTATGTTGAGGGTCGGCGTTTCAGCAAACCCTTCTCTTCTAATTTATAAACAAGAAGAAAAATTTGTGGGCCTTGCGGTAAACGACGGAGCTCTATCCCTCTTTATCGGCGGGGTTA
>JASFHC010000284.1:0-3714 GCA_050123435.1 Desulfobacterales bacterium | reverse complement strand
GCCGTTGACATGGAAGCAGATTCGATGTACCATTTTCAAGTAAAAGTTTGTCTGCTTCAGATGGCCATAGAAAAATCAACTCTTGTGGTCGATCCGCTACAGGTTAAAAATTTATCCCCCCTTAAACCGCTTTTTTCTAATCCTGATATTAAAAAGATTTTTCACGGAGCTGATTATGACGTGCGGAGTCTTTTTCGGGATTTTGGTATTGAGATAAATCATCTTTTTGACACCGAGCTTGCATGCCGGTTCCTTGGGGTTAAGGAAACAAGTCTGGAAGCTGTAGTAGAGAAATATTTAAACAGAACTCTTGACAAAAAATACCAGAAAAAAGACTGGTCCAAAAGGCCCATAGCAAAAGAGATGATCGATTATGCTGCCGGTGATGTTAAATATCTTCTTACGCTTGCCCAAGTTTGTGAAAAAGAGCTTGAAAAAAAAGGTCGTCTGGCCTGGGTGCTCGAAGAATGTGATGCGTTAAGCAAGGTCAGACCGGATTTATCGGACGAAGCGCCGTTATTTTTAAAATTCAAAGGCGCGGGACGACTTAAGTCCAAAAGCCTTGCCGTACTTGAATCATTGTTGGAGTTTCGGAAGGGTATCGCGGAAGAGAAGGATAAGCCGCTATTTAAAATTATCGGCAACGATTCAATTATGAAGATAGCAACGGTAAAACCTCTAACGTTACGGCGTTTAAAAAAAATAAATGCGTTGGGTGAAAAACAGATCAATATGTACGGCAATGACGTGATTGAACGGGTGGCCGGAGCTCTGGAAATACCGGATAGCAAACTTCCGGTGTATCCGAAAAAAAAGCCGCAGACATTCCCGAATGAAGTGCCGGAACGGATAAAAGCTCTGAAATCCTGGAGAGCTTCGAAGGTCAGAGTGCTTGAAATAGATCCCGGGATAATCTGTAATAATGCGCTTATTACTTCTATTGCAATACAAAATCCCGTGGATAGAAGATCCCTCGATAGAATAAAAGAAATGAGGAACTGGCAGAAAAAGGAATTTGGCCAAGAGATTATTACCCTTTTAAGAAGACCGAAACACTCTAATGCCTGAGTGTTGGATCAATTTTTGTAACCGTTCAGCCATAAAATGACAGCCGTCTGCTTCGATTTCCGAGACAGACGGCTATTTTAATTTGCACCTGTGGCTGTGTTTGAATTTTTACCTTGCATGAGTCAAAGGCTTTCATAAAAATTCATATTAATTTTCGTGCAAGATCCAGGCTTCATTTCAACACGAAGGTAATCAAAACCATACTCTTTTTTCCTCCTTTTGATGCCGGGAAGTGAAGCTTTTTGAGTTCCTGGAGCATACAGCGTTCAAACTCGTTCTTTTTCCCGGCCCCTTTTTCCGGATCAACCTTGATGGCGCGACCGGCGGGATCGATAACCATTTTGAACACGATTTTTCTCTTTAAGTCCGGTTGTTTTTCCAACGCCTGCCGGAAACAGATGTTGAAGGGCCGGATATGTTTTTTCAAAATTTTTCGGATGGATCTTTCCGGCAAATCTCCAGTGACAATAATTTCCCCGAGTTCAATGGTGTTTTTATCATGGACAGTGGCGTCAAGTTCCGAATCTTCTGCCAACCCGTCTTCTTTTTTATGTTCAATACTTTCTTCCATGACCTTTGTGTTAAGTCCAAATACGGAAGGAGCGGCTGCAAAAGAAGATGTGGATTTTCTGACCAAAGAGCGATTTCCTGCCACCGCATAGTCGGAAACGCCCTGGGGGAGGGGAAGCGGCTGTTTGACGGTTACCGCCTGTCCATCCTTAAGTCGAATCTGAGTATCCACGGCAACAAATGAGGTGTAGGCGGTCAAGAGGTTATAGGTTAGCCCCAGTTGGGTCACTTCTTGGACCCGTTCATCTTGTTTGTTGAGTTTATTATAGTCGGATAAAAGGGCAATCCGGTGACGTGCCCACAGGTAACGCAGGGCCGAGTTTGTCTGCAACGGCGTTATCTTAGAAACATCCAGTTTTTTAGTAAAGACGTGTTCTCCGGTGAGACCTTTTATAGAGACGATGCCGCGGGGCTTGCCTTGCCATTTTCCGAACACAATCACCGGCCGGTCCGCCAACACATCGGGAATACTCGGAGGTTCTACATCAAAAGCCTTAAAGCGGCCGAAGTCGACCTTGATTCCCGTTAACACCGGAGATTCAATAAGCTTTCTGAATCTTTTCGCTTTTTCGGTCGCTTGCTCGGGTTTTGTAATCACAAAGGGTTCTCCCATTCCCACCCGTGCCATGCCTTCAATTAAGTGGCGGTTAACGCTGGATCCGATTCCGAAGGTAAACATATTGGCCCGGCCCAGATTGTTGCGGATCAGGTCAAAGGCTTGTTCTTCAACCGACACATACCCGTCTGTGGCAATAACAATGCTCCGAGAGAATCCTTCAGTTTTCGGCAGGCAAAGCGCTCTTTTTAGTGCGGGTAACAGCCGGGTTCCACCACCGCCGCGCTGTCGGTCAATGATATTGATGGCGTTTGCAATGTTTTGCGAGGTCGCCGGCAAGGAGTGGTCTGACATCAGGTGGGAGCCGCCGGCAAACAACAGCACATTGAATGTATCGGTGGGACGCAGGTTGCCGATTAAGTCTTTTAGAAGTTTTTTGGATATATTCAGCGGGAAGCCGTGCATGGATCCCGACACATCAACGATGAATATATACTCTCGGGGCGGAATCCGACTTTTGACAACCTTTTTAGGAGGCTGCATCATCAGCAGGAAAAAGTTTTCTTTCTTGTCTTGAAAAAGAAGGAGACCGGTTTCAATCTTACCGCCGGCGAGTCGATATTTTAAAACAAAGTCCCGGTTGCCGCCGTGTTTTGCGGATGGGTCCAGAGTGATGGTGGCAAAACAAGGCCCCTTGTAATTGACGCCGGTCTTATGGGAATCGCAGGCGATATTTTGGATCGGAAGACCTGCCGCAATATCCACTGAAATATTAAATGTATACGTCGGGGCTTCTCCCTGGTGAAGATATGGATTTGCCGTCCATGTATCGGATGAACTCCCTTTATCAGCCTGACGGTCCACGTAGCGGGGACCGACAACCGTGGGATAGACAAACTCGTAAACCGTATCCGTGGGAATCAGCAGTTCCGTATATTTGAGCTCTACTTGAATGACGTCGGAAGGCAAAATGTTGGCCACATTCATCTGAAAAACATTGGGCCTGTGCTGTTCTAACAGAGATGCGCTTTTTCCCGCCTGTTTGGCCTGGTTGTATTCCTGCCGGGCCTGCTCACGCTCGCGGATGTTTGCAGTGATCGTTCGTTCTCCGATGGTCATTTTCATACCGTAAACCGCAGCTCTTGTGGATGCCGGAAACACATACACGGCTTCCAACGGCTTATGACCCTCATTTTTATAAACCTGTGTTACTGTGATGTCGGCGATGACCCCTGAAATACTGACGTGAGCCTGTGAGGATTTCAGGGGGAGCCGGTCCACATCCGGGTCATGGCTCTTTACCAGGAAATACGGGGATAATGTTTGGTCGGCATCTTTTTCCGTCTGGGAATAGGAAGGGGTTGCCGCGATTATAATGAGTGCCGAAATCAGTACTGCAAAAATTATTTTCTTGTATGTCATTGTTATGACCTCCTTATCTTGGGATTCAAAGGTTCAAGATTGTTTTTAAAGATGAACGTCCAACATCGAATTAAAAAGATGAACATCGAACATCGAAC
>JASFHC010000283.1:0-3715 GCA_050123435.1 Desulfobacterales bacterium | reverse complement strand
CTTATCATGTTGTCTCGGGCAAAAAAACGTGGATACCTCTGGCGTTACGGGCGAACCGCGCAGGCTGGGCGGTTGCCGACAATATCTGCGGCAAGGCGGTTGAGCTTCCGGGAGTTGCCGGGACGGCGGTGTTCAAGGTGTTTGATCTAGAAGTGGCGCGTACCGGCCTCACCATGGAAGAAGCGGCAGATTTTGGTTTCGAGCCTGCAAAAGTTACGATTAAAACCCGTTCGCGCGCCCATGCTCACCCCGGCGCGTCGGTCATCCATGTCCTCATGATCGGCGACAAAAAATCCAGACGTCTCTTGGGCGCCCAGATGGTGGGAAAGGAAGGTGTTGCACACAGAATTAATTCGATTGCCGTTGCATTACACAGCCGAATGACCGTTGATGAATACTGCCAAACAGATCTGGCGTACGCCCCGCCCTTTGGCCCGGTCTGGGACCCCACACTGACCGCAGCGAATCAGCTGCTTAAGAAAATTTAGTTGTCAGGATGCAACTCTTTCTATCACCGCTTTTTTCCGGAGCTCTTCAATGTACCCTTTGAGTTCTTTCCTTGTTTTTTCTTGTTTTAAATACTGACCAATTTTATCTTTGACATCTTCATAACCCATAACCGATGCCGGTTTCCTATCTACAACCTTAATCAAATGGTATCCGAAGCGCGTTTCAACGATATCGCTGACTTCACCTTTTTTTAATTCAAATGCAACATCTTCAAAGGGTTTCACCATTTGGCCGCGTCCAAAATAACCCAGGTCACCTCCCTTAATATTGCTCGGACATTCTGAAATCTCTTTGGCAAGCACGGCAAAATCTTCTCCGGCCTTCAGCCTTTCTTGGATCTTTTGGAGTTTTGCTTTTTTTTCATCCTTTACGGACCGTTCGGCCTGAGAGTCAACCTTAATTAAAATATGGCTGGCTTTTACCTGCTCGGATTTCTTGAAGGAATTTGGATGGGTATCGTAAAATGTCCTTATCTCCTGGTTCGGAATAACAACCAGGGCCGTAATCTGATTATCAATAAGTTTATTGATAACATGCCCGCGTTCAATATCGGATTGTAGTTGAACTTCAGTAAGTCCGGATTCACCAAGGAATTTTTTAAAATCAGCATCAGTGGCAAATCCTTTTTTGATCCGTTTAAAATCCATGGCAACGGCTTCGGGTTCAACCGTAATGCCTTTATTTCGGCTTTCTTGAAACAGCAGTTCTTCATTGATCATCGTTTCAAGAACATCGGTTTTAATTTTAACCAACCGCTCATCGGAAATTTGCTGTCTCTGGCGTAACATATGCTGTTTTACCTGATGTAATTTCCGGTCAAAGTCGACTTTGGCAATCACGACTCCGTTAACCACAGCCAGTTTCTCAACCATGGGCTCCGGCTGCTCTGCAAAGGTGATAGCGGCAGATAGCATTAAAAACAATATGGCTCTAAAATGCAGAGCCGTTAATTTATTTAAACGTGTCATTAGATCTCTCCTTTTGTAGTTGATGAATTTTTAACAGCAAAAATCAAAGCGGGTGCTTTTTCAGAAAATTCTTAATCAGCGGAATAATTCTGCCTCCCGCATCTTCAAGAACATAATGCCCTGCATCTTTAAATACATGAACCTCTGCATCCGGAAAACGGCGGCGCCACTCGGCAAGATATTCGGAATCAAATACAAAATCGTGCTCACCCCAGCAGATAAGCATGGGGATACGGCTGAGTTTATACAGGTTTTCATCAACATTCTTGACAAGACCATAACTTGGATCTTTCTGGCTGACGGGTATATCCTGAACAAACTTTAAGGTTGCAATCCGGTTATTCCAACTGTTGTACGGGGCAACGAAGCCTTTTTTAACGTCTTTTTTCATTCTTTTGTAAGATGCCATGTAAAGCGCACCACGGGCAAACAGATTAAATCCTTGCACCGCCAAGATCGCAAAAGGCGTGAGATTTCGCACCAGCTTCAGTGGTATGGGAAGCGTTTTTCCCCTGGGGGGAAGAAAGGCGGCGGTATTCATAATTACGATTCGACCGATCCGTTGAGGGTATGTTACCGCGTAGATCATACCGATTATCCCGCCCCAGTCGTGGAGCACCAGTGTAATTTTTTCCTTAACCCCAAGGTGTTCAAGAAAACGTCCCAAATCACGGACACGGCTTTTCAATCTGTAGTCGTATTGTTTAATACCGGGCTTGTCAGACAGGCCGCACCCGATATGATCCGGAGCTATGGTGTGGTATCGGTCTGACAACTCACGGATCAGCTTGCGAAAATAGAAAGACCAAGTTGGATTTCCGTGAATCATTATAACAGGATCACCGGTTCCCTGGTCCAGGAAATGATATCTCAGACCGTTTATTTCCACGTAATGGGACGTAAACGGGTAAAGATGATAAAACCCGGAAATATCAATAGGTCTGTTTTTTTTCACTTATCAAAAACTCAATACGTAACAATACAACAAATTATGAGGCCACTGGTGATAAAATGTAACTTCAATACCCATATTTTTACCATTTTATTCCCAGCATCAGGCAGTTCAGGCCGCTGCCGATACCGAAAAAACCAACAAGATCATTTTTAACCAAAAACTCCCGCTCCTCGGCAATTGCGGCCGTAATGGGAAGAGATACCGTGCCGATGTTCCCCAGGTGTTTGAACGTGGTAAAGTCCTTGTCTTCCGGAATCCCGATAGATTCGAGTATATTTCTTTGATGGGTTGCGCCCACCTGATGGCAAATAACCTTGTCCGGCTTATCGTCCGGCCAGGACAATTTTTTCTTAAACGCGGCGTAGGTTTCTATTCCCAGGGCCACACCGTGCCGTAGAACGCCTACGGAATCTGTCTGCATAACATGGAGCCCGCTGGCCGGGATACCGGTATCCGGCCCCCACCGGCACAGCTTATGATGTCTGGTCGCACTTCTTACGACCCCGCCCAACAGACGATGGCCCGTATGGGAAACAGACGCTTCCGTTAAAAGCACGGCCACAGCCCCCGATCCTCCGGTGAGCGTGGCCACGGTCTTCTTAAAATGATCCATATTTTTGGTTTCCAGAAGACGCTCAATGGTAAAATCCATGATCTGTCTTGCGGACTCGCAGGACACCACAAGACCTGCCTTAATCTGGCCAAGCTCTATGGCATTTGCTACATGGATCATTCCGTTTAAGACCCCCAGGCAGGCATTTGAAACATCGTAAATCTGGGTTTCCGGTCCCAGTCCCAGACCGTGGGATATGGCGCAGGCGGTTGCGGGCTCTAAATTGTCCCTGCACACACCGCCATATACGAGCATGCCAATATCTTCGGGAGAAATCCTAGAAGCATTCAGAACTTTTTGTCCGGCTTTTGCGGCGCCTTCATACATGGAAAACCCCGGGTCCCAAAATCTGCGCTCCCGGATTCCGGTTAACGCCTCCAGTTGTCCTTTTTGAAAATGCAGGGCTTTATATAAGGGTTCAAGCCTCTTTTCAAGGTCATCTGATGTGACCACATTGGGAGGCAGTTCATATCCAAACGAATCAATATACACTTTTGTATACAACATATAAATATCCCGAGCGTCCTGTTTATCCTGGTCTAAACCCTAATCGAGTCAAAACTCGATTAGGCGTTATTCGTTATCCGTTAATGGTTATTGGTTTTCTATATATCAAAATAAGAATTCATATCTCACTGCTGATAGAACTATAAAAATCGAATATATTTC
>JASFHC010000282.1:0-3716 GCA_050123435.1 Desulfobacterales bacterium | reverse complement strand
GAGTCGGTGCAAGTTTTTTTAAAACCATTGAAATGACGAAAGACAGACTCCATGCTAACCCTCTTGTATTACAACTTCCGGTGGGCTCGGAAGATGACTTTGCCGGTGTTATCGATCTGATTCATATGAAACAGATTCTCTGGGAAGATGATGCCTTGGGAGAAACATATCTAACCGAAGAAATACCTCTTGATTTTCTTGAATCTGCAGAAAAATATCGCGAAAAACTTATTGAAACCATTGCTGAAGTTGATGATGATATTATGGAGGATTATTTATCAGAAACGTCCATCGAAACTCTAAGCCTACTTGCTGCCATAAGAAGAGCAACAATAGATCTGAAACTGGTACCGGTACTGTGCGGCAGCGCACTGAGAAATAAAGGCATACAACCTCTCCTTAACGCTATTGTGGATTTTCTACCCAGTCCTGTGGATGTCCCGCCCATAAAAGGGGTCCATCCTGCAACCGGTGAAATTATTGAATGCGAAGCCAAAGACACAGCCCCGCTTGCAGCACTCATATTTAAAGTAGCCATGATCGAAGGACGCAAGCTTTGCTATATCAGAATCTACAGCGGAAAGATTCATACCAAAGAAACCACCTATAACCCGTCTCGTAAAATAAATGAAAAACTTTCCCGTATCTTAAGGATGCATGCCAACAAGAGAGAACGGATCGACTCTGCCGGTGCCGGGAGTATCGTGGGGGTTGTCGGATTGAAGGAATCCTCCACCGGCGAAACACTGTGCTCCATCGATCATCCGGTTTTAATGGAAAAAATGGAGTTTTACGAGCCGGTTATTTCCATTGCAATAGAACCGAAAACACATGCCGACCAGGAAAAACTGGATCAGGTGCTCGAAAAATTTATGGCCGAAGATCCGACCCTGCAACTTAAAAAGGATGAAGACACCGGGCAATCCATTTTGTCCGGCATGGGTGAACTTCACCTTGAGGTCATTATCAGTCGCATGCAGCGTGAATTCAATACTAACGTAAATGTGGGAAAACCCCAGGTTGTTTACAGAGAAACCATTAAACAAGAAGGTGAGGGGTCGGCCGTATTTGACAAGGAAATTGCGGGACAGCGTCATTTTGCCGAAGTTACGCTAAAACTGACACCTCAGGAACGCGGCAGAAAAAACAGGTTTATATCTGAAGTTAACGAGGAGACCATACCGGATATTTTTATTCCTGCTATTGAAAAAGGTGTCATGGAATCTTTGGAAAGCGGATCCCTGATGGGCTATCCGGTGGTGGATGTCAAAGCAATTCTAACCGGAGGGGCATTCAGGGAATCCCTGGGCACGGAATTGGCCTATACCGTCAGTGCGTCCATGGCATGCAAAACCGCTCTTACCAACGGTGAACCGTTTCTTCTTGATCCGATTATGGATGTTGAGATTTTTGTTCCTGAAGCTTTTATGGGAGATGTCATCGGGGACCTGAATTCCCGCAACGGAAAAATTGAATCCATAGCGCACAAAATGGACGCAGTGGTAATCAAGTCGATTGTTCCTTTGGCGCATATGTTTGGCTATTCCACTTCATTACGGTCAGCGACCCAGGGCAGAGGGACTTTTACCATGCAATTTTCCCATTTTGATCGCAGCTGACAACATGGTAACCGGCCCGAAAATCTTCTATGACGGTCTCTTTTTTCCATGGATTTCTTTTAACATCTTTTTAATTTTTTCCTTTTTATCCGGATCTCCCATAAGTTCCAGAGCCCGTTTCAGGTGAAACACCGCATTTTTAACATCATTTTTTTTCTTGTAATAAACACCCAGGCAATAATGAGCCTCATCCAGCCTGCCCAACTTGCCATAGGTTTCACCAAGGGAATAAAACGCACGGGGATAATCGTAGTTTTTTTCAATGAGTTCTTCAAATGTAACCGCTGCCTCATGTAAACGTCCAAGTTCCATCTGTGCGCGTCCAAGGTAAAAAAATACTTCGGGATCGTTGGAGGAAATGCTCGCGGCAGTTTCTAGTGTATTTAATGCGTCTTGATACCGGCCATCGAGAAAATAAATTTGGCCGAGATCTTTTAACATATACGGATCGAAAGCATTTTTCGTCAGTGCTTTTTTAAGGTGATTAATGGCATCTTTCCGATCACCTGTCCGGGCCAGAATCAGCCCGTATCCGTATTGAGCCAACGGATTATCAGGGTGGTTTTTAACCTCTGCCTCAAACTTTCTTAATGCGACCCCCTTGTCCCCGTAAACAGCAACAAGCCGTGCATGAACCCTTGAAAAATTATAAGCATCACGGTGTGCTTCTATCTTTTTATTTTGTTCGAGCCAGGTGTCAATATTGGCCATTCGTTCTTCTGTGGCAGGATGTGTGGTAAGATACGTGGGGATCTGTGCCGGACCGAACCATCGTCTGCTCCAGAGTTTTTTCAGCATCGAAAGCAACCCTTCTCCATTATATCCTGCTTTGGTCAGACACACCAGCCCGATCTGGTCCGCCTGGAATTCATCCTCACGGCTGTATGACAGTTCCACGGACTGACCGGCAGCCGCAGACCCCATGGTTACCGCTTGTGCCGCCGCCGCCGATCCTCCGACACCGAGTAATATACCGGCCGCAACTCCGGCAAGGGTTGCGATGCCTATCTTTTGTGCTCTGTCAATCTTTTGGGAAATATGGCGGCACACAACATGAGCGATTTCATGGGAAAGTATCCCGGCCAACTCTTCTTCATCCTCCATGGCCTCCAACAGGCCGCTGTTTACAAAAACATGACCCGCAGGAGTTGCAAAAGCATTATACTCATGATTTCTTACTACATAAAAATGATATTCAAACGGCTGTGGCGGAAGGGCTGAAACAATTTTTTGGCCCATTTGATTAACATAGTTGACAATGAGAGGATCCTTAATAATCTCATAATGTTTTGTAATGGCTTTCATCACTTCACGGGACATTTCTTCTTCCTCTTGGATGGTAATACACAACGCCCCTTTTGGAACAAGAATGGTGACAATGAAAATCAAAACAAAGCAGAGCAAACTTGCTTTCCTGACAACTTGCATAACTACCTCATAATTTAGTACCTAATATGAGCGTTTTAAATTTTAAAAGGTAATCAACTATCTTTTATTTTATATGAATTAGCTTAATTTATATTTTTAAAATTTTAAACTCTTGGGATTGCCGATCTAACCGCATCTGCTGCGTCAGATACCGTCCCGCATAGTTGACTATAGCAGAACGGAATCTTCCTTGTTTCTGCAGCAACCTCGATAATCGCTCAAGTTAGGTGTAATTTAAACAAAATATATCTTTTTTTTTTGGATCGTCAATAGACAATACACATCCTTTCATGCTTTTCAAACCTGATCTTTTGTGGTAGATGGTTTTAATATGACACATATTATATGTATTGCCAACCAGAAAGGTGGCGTTGGCAAAACCACTACGGCGGTAAATCTGTCCGCAGCGCTTGCGGTTTCTGAAAAAAGAACGCTCCTTGTGGATTGCGATCCCCAGGGAAATGCCACCACCGGTCTCGGCCTCGACAAAAACAGTCTTTATCATACGTTATACCACGGCATGATTGGTAAAGTTGCCGCTAGAAACCTGGTTTTGAACAGCGATATAGACACCTTGAAGATCATCCCTTCACGGGTGGAGCTTATCGGTTTTGAAGTAGAGATGATGTCAACACCCAAACGAGAAATGGTGTTAATGAAACTTTTGGC
>JASFHC010000281.1:0-3727 GCA_050123435.1 Desulfobacterales bacterium | reverse complement strand
CTTCTCGGCAGCGGCTTTCTCGGCGGCAGCTTTCTCAGCAGCAGCTCTCTCTGCAGCGGCTTTCTCGGCGGCAGCTTTCTCAGCAGCAGCTCTCTCTGCAGTAGCTTTCTCTGCGGCGGCCTTCTCAGCAGCAGCCTTCTCCGCGGCGGCCTTCTCGGCAGCAGCTTTCTCGGCAGCAGCTTTCTCTGCAGCAGCTCTCTCTGCAGTAGCTTTCTCTGCGGCGACAGATGATTCAGTGGACCCGGGTTTCAGATTTTTCTGGTCGCCGGTATTATCAGCTGGCACACGATCATAATACACGGACTGTGTTTCTGTTTTGGCCGGTTCCTTTTGGACCAAATATATGGGTTTACTATCCTTCTTATTGCTCTGATAATAAAAAAAACCGCCAACGATAAGTACAATTGCCAATCCGGCAATATATAGGGGTACCATCCTGACAGGTTGTCGCCGAGGTCTTTGATCTACCTCCGGCTTTATTTTTTCAACAGTTATTTGCGCGCCATCCTTACTTTCCTTGTCCGTCATCAGGGGTTTAGCTTCGGTTTGCTCTGAAGTTTCAAGCGGTATGGCTTTTATCTCTTTTATATATTCGC
Source organism: Desulfobacterales bacterium (assembly GCA_050123435.1). Taxonomy (GTDB): domain Bacteria; phylum Desulfobacterota; class Desulfobacteria; order Desulfobacterales; family UBA11574; genus S5133MH16. The sequence goes on along the minus strand of JASFHC010000281.1, from coordinate 3,131 downwards.
CCAGCATTTTAATTTCATTTATGACGCTGGTTCTTTGATGAAAACTCAGTTCATTTCGGAGCATTTCGAGTCCCTCAATCATGCTCTCCGCATATAACAACCCTTTTTTGATCTGTCCTGCTTCATCCAGGCCGGCATCAGGCATACCGATCAATTCGACAATTTGATCCTGAGAGTAACCGATGAGCACACAATGAAAAATAAGTTTTAACCGAGCACGATCATAACTGCTGTAAATACGACGGTTCAGTTTAGTGATTCTGGGTAATATAAGCCCTTTTTCTTCGCAAAAACGGATATGACGTTTGGTTACGTCAAACTCTTTGGCAAGTTCAGATATTGTAAAATATCTTTTTGCATTTTCCATTTCTATCACCAGTATGTTTATATTGTATTAACCGAAATTCTTAAATGCCTGGAATTTGATTTGTAGGGTTTTGATCGTAATTAAAAAAATTTGATGGCTTCGTAAAAAGCCCCATTTCTGCGTTTCGCTGCATTCCTCGTTACTGTGACGTACTATAAGTATTTCGCATTCCTCGGAATTTGCGCGCCTTGAATTTGGAGCTTTTTACTTTGCCATCAACATCTGACTTTTTACAAAACTATTAAATTTAGTATAAAACAAATAAGTTTGCATGTCAAAATAAAATGAGCTATACAATTTCCGATTTCGAAACCGTCGAAATCCTTATCCTGTGCAACTTGAAATTTTATTCTTATGAAGATTATCTATCCCATTTTAACATTGTTTATCTCTTCTTTTTTCTGGGCATGCGCACCCAGACCCATGCCCCTTCCCGAACCCGTGGAATTTCATCCGGGAGACATTTTTTTTTCAAAAGCTGAAAAAATGTTCCAACAAAAAGAATATGCTAATGCCTTTGAAATTTATGACGAATATCTTTCACGTTTTCCTGATGGGTATCGAGCCGCCCAAGCGTTAATGAAAAAAGCATTGATCCACACAGCCTTAGGGGAATATGGTAAATCTCGCACCATCTATAATCTCCTGATCGCTAAATATCCTTCCAGCCCTGTTGTTTCGGATGCCAGAGTTGAACTTCTTGTAACCTTTTTTAACCAGGGCAAATACAACCAGGTAATCAGCCATGCGGACAATGTCCTGAAAAAGAGTCTTTTTAAGGCTCACGTTCTCAGAATATACACCCTTGTCGGTGATTCGTATATGGCCATGGGTTATCCGGCCAAGGCCTTAAATTATTATCTTATGGCATATACAAAAACCAAAATGCATAAAAAAGAAAAAATAACCTTTAAAATAGACTGTGCGGCCAGGGAGGTTGATCCGGAAATTATCATTTCCCTTTTTATACGCCGTAAAGATGAGCTGCCTGTAGAGGATCTCATTTACCGGCTGGGACTAAGCAAAGCGGAGTGGAAAAAATACGAGGATACGGTTATCCTATTATCAGAGTTTATCAAAAAATTTCCGGAAAACGAAAATGTGCAATCGGCAAAAAAATTAATCCAAGATATCAATGAGAAATTTACCTTTAAACATAATATATTAGGATGTTTACTCCCGCTAAGCGGCCCTTACACAACTTACGGCAACAAATTATTGAAGTGTATCGAAATGGCGTTGGATCAGTTTAACTCCCAGAACAATCGCTCTTTAATAAAATTGATTGTAAAAGATACAGAATCTGATTCTAAAAAAGCGACTCTGGCTGTAAATGAATTGTCCGAAGAACGGGTTGGGGCTATTCTCGGACCTGTAACAACTCATGAAGCCGCAGCATTGGAAGCACAGGAAAAAAGGATACCCATAATTACTCTGGGCCAGAAAGAAAATATTGCAACGCTGGGAGACTATGTCTTCAGGAATTTCATTACCCCGGAGATGCAGGTACAGGCAATCGTATCTTATGCAATCCAAGTTCTTGAAATAAATCGTTTCGCCATTCTTTATCCTGATGACAAATATGGTAGGACATTTATGGGTCTGTTCCAGGATGAGGTTGAGGCTTATGGAGGAGAAGTTATCAGGACTGAACCCTATCACCCTGATCAAACAGATTTCGCCGAACCCATAAAAAAACTTGCGAAAACCCAAATTGAGCTTCCGGAACCACCCGAAGAAAAAACTGAAAATTCAGATCCTGAACCTGCTCTTGATTTTGAGGCCGTCTTTATTCCTGACGGCCCCACCACATCAGGGCTCCTAATACCCCAGCTTGCTTTTTACGATGTTGTGGGTGTGCATCTTTTCGGAACCAACCTTTGGCATTCCGACCGCCTAATCGAAATGGCGAAACAATTTGTTCAGGGTGCTATAATGGCTGATGGTTTTTTTGCCGGAAGTGATTCAAAAGAAGTAAAGGATTTTGTGGAAATGTTTGAGGAAACTTTCGATGAAAAACCAGGATTTATTGAAGCGGTGACTTATGATACGGCGATGATATTGTTTGACTTGGTCAGCAGAGATGATATCCAATCCAGAAGTGAAATAAAAAATAAAATAATGAACCTTCAAGACTTTCAGGGGGTAACAGGGAAAACTTGTTTTGATAATACCGGCAATGCCCATAAAGAACTTTATCTATTACAAATACAAGGTGATAAATTTATGGAGGTGGAGAACAATACATGAAAGATAAAAGAGGCCTTTATTATTATCCTTTTCCTCAAAACAAACGGGTTCGCATGTATGTGCGGAAACAAGCGGATAATATTGAATTTCGGCTATGGAATCAAGACGATCCCAAGCTCTGGAAGGAGCACGGATGGTTACCCTATGACGCCATATTACAAGCCACGGATATGCATAAAGGAGGAAATTTTAAACCCAAGCAGGCCTATGACATCAACATTGCCAACGCGTTGATAAAAGATCAGTCGTAACTTATCAATAAGTCCTGGTGGATAAATGATCATAGTAAGCCGAATCCATAATTTATTGAGAAGTTACCTATCTTATATTTAACTCATCACAACTTATCCAGCAAGTCACAAAGCAGCCGGACGCCAAAGCCCGTGCCGCCGGCACCGCAGTATTCAGACTCTTTTTTTGCGTAAGCCGGACCTGCGATATCGATATGGGCCCAGCGGGTATCTTTAACAAACTCCGAGAGGAACAATGCAGCGGTAATGGCGCCACCATAACG
>JASFHC010000280.1:0-3730 GCA_050123435.1 Desulfobacterales bacterium | reverse complement strand
ATGGAAACCCGAAGATTTAACCAGGAGGCGGGCGAGTTAAGTGGAGACATTCAGATACTCACCATCAGCATGGATCTGCCTTTTGCCCAAAAGCGGTGGTGTGGAGCGGCCGGTGTGGATAAAGTCGTCACACTGTCCGATCACCGCAATACATCTTTTGGCACCGCTTATGGTGTTTTAATCAAAGAACTCCGCTTACTGGCCAGGTGTGTCTTTGTATTGGATCGTGAAGGCATCATCCGATATGTTCAGATGGTCAATGAAATCACTGAAGAGCCTGACTATGATGCCATAATGAATGCTGTGAATAATTTAGTTTGAACCCGGACGATATAATATAGAGCAATGTTACAAGTTATCCGATTAAAGTCGGATGAATAAATCATCGTCTGTTTCTGTCTGTGTAAGCCAGTGGGTATGTATAGAAACATATATTACCTGTTTGTGATATAGGGGATGGACACAAATAAATAAAGGAGGTGCCAATGGTTCCCAATGAAAAGTTAATAAAAATTTTTGAGTATGCTCTGAATCAGGAGGAAACCGGAAAGAGTTTTTTTGAAGTCTCTCTTCAGCGAATGGGAGTCGGTGCGGCGGTTTCAGCATTTAAACGTTTGATCGAGGAAGAAGCAAAGCATATTGAATTCATCAGTCTCATCCTGAAAGATCTCAGGAAAGGATCCGATATTGAACCAGAAAAGATTAGGGAAATAGTAATAGAGCCCATCAACTATTTTGACGAGCGGTCCAAATCTGAGTTTCTAGAAAAGTGTATCGATGAGTCCATGATTCCGGATGTAACCGTTTTTAACACCGCATGGTTAATAGAAAAAGATTTGAGTGAATTTTATGGAAAAATGGCCGACTCAACGTCAGGAAAAGCCAAAGATGCTCTTCGTATGCTTTCTGGCTGGGAAAAAAGTCACGAACTTTTTTTCCGGGAATATCGGGATAAACTTACAGACGTTTATTCCAAAATGCCGTGGGGGGGATGATCACTCCATTCCGGAACAGAATATCCCATGGATAATCCGGCAAAGAAATGCGCTTGAAATTCTCATATTGAATGGTTTTGAAGGATTCTTATGATAGAATAAACACAAGCAGAAATAGAGATTTTGAAAACAGTAAAGAGTCAAATCCATAAAGAAAAAAGAATCGCGAAAATAATGTTTTGGTGTTTTACGCCTTTTTTTTTCGTAGCATTTATGCGTTTCTTTTTCATGATCTTTAAATACATATATGGGACGTTTCTAGTACTTATACTTGGGGAAAAATTCGTTGATATAATCACGGTAATCGCTCTCATAACTTCGTTGTTTTTTACACTTGCTGTTTGTTCTTTGTTGTGGAAAGAATATAAAAAGCATATTTTAGAAGACGGATAAATCTTTATGACCGAATCCCAACCGAATTCCATTGGGTTGGCAATCTGGCTTGTAGCTAAAGATAACAGTCGAACAGCTCGGCTTTTGGTCTTGTAGCTAAGCTCTTCTTCGGTGGCCAAACGCATTGAGATCGAGATGCAGAAAATTTATATACAATAGGATTGCAAGGCCGCCGGCAGGGCCGCAAGAGAGAGGAAAAATGTTATGGCTAAGTGGTCGATTAACCAAACCCGCAAGTTACGAAAGGGAACGCTCCTTTTTATGGTTCTCTGCATTGCTTTGGCTGTCAATCAATGCGGAACTGCTGAGGAAAAGCCCTTATTGGTGCAGAATCCTCTTCCTTATTCAGAGGATGCACTTGAACCATATATCTCGAACAAGACTATTGGCTTGCATTATGGCAAACATCATGCCGGGTATGTGGCCACGGCCAACCGGCTGGTGAAGGACAGCGACTTCCAAGGTAAGACGCCTGTGGAAATTATCAAGCTCACCGCGGGTAAAAAGGAGTATTCGAAAATCTTCAATAATGTTGCTCAAGCATGGAACCATGACTTTTTCTGGAACTGCATGAAGCCCGGTGGCGGCGGTATACCAAAGGGAAAGCTCGCAAAAAAAATCCAAGACTCATTCGGGAGTTTCGATGCGTTCAAGGAGGAGTTTTTAGCGGCAGCCAAGAGCCAGTTCGGCAGCGGGTGGGTTTGGTTGGTATTGGACGACGATATACTTAAAGTAGTCATAACTGCAAATGCAGACACCCCCCTCTCCCAGGGGTTAAAACCCATCTTTACCGTTGACATCTGGGAACATGCCTACTATTTGGACTACCAGAACCGGCGCACCGATTTCGTGGAGGTCGTACTCGATAATCTTGCCGACTGGGATTCAGTTGCTTCCCGTATGGAAGAATGAAATAAAAATTTCATCAGCCAATGCATCTATTGAAGGAGTTGAATTACGGCCTTCATAAAGGCCGGAAGATCATCCGGCGTCCTACTGGTTATCAGCTTTCCGTCCACAACCACTTCCTGATCAACCCATTTTGCCCCGGCATTTACCAGATCGTCTTTTATTGCAAAAAAAGAGGTTACTTTCTTTCCGGAGAGGATTCCCGCAGAAACCAGCATCCATCCGGCATGACAAATGGCAGCGACCGGCTTGTCGGCATTGAAAAAATCTTTTACCAACTTCACCATGGATGGATATCGGCGCATCATGTCCGGCGCATATCCACCCGGAATGATAATTCCGTCAAAGTTTTCAGCGGCTATCTGGTCGGCACTGGCGTCGGCTTTGGCTTGTGTGCCCGGTTTACCGGTATAAACTTCTGCACTGCCCGAGCCGACGACGGTTACTTCCGCACCTTCCTCCTTTAACCTGTAATAAGGATACCAGAATTCAAAGACATTGAACATTTCTTCTATTAAAATAATCACGTTTTTCCCTTTAAGTCTCATGTTATCCTCCATTTTTTTACATGGCTATGAACGGTCTGTTTTTAAGCTTCTTAAACTTTTTATCTCATTTTATTTTTTACTTCAATAAATATTTAAATCTTATCTGGAATAATTATAAAAAATGCTTATTTTATAATATGTTAAATGTTTTGAATCATGTTCAGCTTGATCCGACATTGTGGTATATAAAAATCGGTGAAACTTACTTTGGTTCTGTGGAAAAGGCGATTGGTTTTAAATTATAAAACCTGTTTGTATAAAAAACCAGAACTTTTGTTTTTTTTACTCGAATTAAATAAGGGGTCGGGAAGTTTTATCTATTCAATGGCTCCATGAATCATTGGAAGCGAAATCATACACGGTTTGAAACCATAGGAGGCACGACATGAAGCAGTTTTTGTTTAAATTTTTAGCGGTAACATTGACAGTGATCCTGGAAATTTTCATTGCTCCTCCTGGATCTTCTGCCGACTCTTCCATCGGATCGCCACCGCACCTAGCTGGACTTATTGAAGAAGGTTTGGCCAACAACCAGGATATCAAGAGTCTGGAATCCCGGGTGAAAAGCCTTAGACAAGAGATCTCATTCGCGGGGTCCTTGAATGATCCTCGTATCGGCCTCGCCTTGCTAAATATCCCAACCGACAACTTCAGATTTGATCAGGAACCTATGACTCAGAAGCAGATTTTCATCGCTCAAAAAATACCGTGGTTCGGCAAATTAAGCCTCCGGTCCCAACAGGCTGCACTGAAAGCTATTCGTCAAGAGGCGATCCTAAAGGCAAAACAAGTGGAACTTACGCGAAAAATAGCGACGGCCTATTATGAACTGGGTTTTGTTGCCAGCGCTCAGAAAACTAATGTAAGACTGATTAACATGTTGAC
>JASFHC010000279.1:0-3733 GCA_050123435.1 Desulfobacterales bacterium | reverse complement strand
TGCACACCCACACGGTAGACGATCAGAAGTGCCAATGTGAAAAAAATCCGTTTCTTTAGTTCAGGAATTTTGAATATGTTGCCGAATCCACCGCCAACCATGCTATAAAACCTCTATATTCCCACCAGCTTCCACGATCTTCTCCCTGGCGCTTTTACTAAGCATATCTACCTTTATTGTTAGAGGTGTTTTGATCTCACCGTGGCCGAGCAATTTAATGCCGTCTCTTCTTCCTTTAACAAGACCGGCACTAACAAGTGCCGCCTCATCAACGACACTGCCGCTTTCAAATTTTGCCAGGTCACGGATATTAATAACTGCTATTTTCTTTTTAAAAATATTTGTAAAACCCCGTTTAGGAAGACGGCGATGCAGAGGCATTTGACCGCCCTCAAAGCCGGGCCTTACGCCACCGCCGGATCGGCTGTTATATCCCTTTGTTCCTCTGCCGGCTGTTTTGCCTTTACCTGATCCCACACCGCGCCCCACACGTTTTCGGGGCCTGCGGGATCCTTTTGGGGGCGACAATTCATTCAGTTTCATCGATCTTCTCCTCAACGTTAACCAAGTGCGATACAGCGTTGACCATCCCACGAATGGAAGCCGTATCCTTGAGCTCAACCGTTCTGTTCATTTTTGTCAGCCCCATGCCGCGCAATACCCTGCGATGCTTTTCTGGTCTTCCAATCATACTTTTAACAAGAGTTACTTTTAATGTTCCAGACATTTATGATTCCTTGTAACGGACAATTGCCGACATCGGATTGAATATTAAAAATCTTTTTTACCTATTTAATTCAAGTCGTTGGAAGAGGTTGCCTTGGTTAAAAACAAACCAAATAAAACCGCATTTCCAATCTTCGATTATCATCATTCGAATGATAACTCTAAAGATCTTCCACTCTTTTACCCCGTCTGGCGGCAACCTGCTCACGGCTCTGCAACTGGCTAAGGCCTTCAATAGTGGCTTTAACAACATTGTGGGCATTATGTGATCCCATACATTTTGTAAGAATGTTCTGAACGCCCACAGCTTCAAGTACCGCTCGAACCGCACCACCGGCAATAAGACCGGTGCCCTGGGATGCAGGTTTTAACAAAACTCGTCCTGCCCCATACTTTCCTGTAACCACATAGGGTATCGTTCCATCAACCAAAGGTACCCGGACCATGTTTTTTTTTGCTTTTTCTATTCCTTTACGAATCGCTTCAGGCACTTCACCGGCCTTCCCGAGCCCATAACCGACACTCCCTTCACCATCACCGACGACGACAATAGCACTAAAGCTAAACCTGCGGCCGCCTTTGACAACTTTCGCGACCCGGTTAATATAAACAACCTTGTCGATTAACTGATCTTCGCTTTTATCCTGCTTGAACAAAAATTTGCCTCCTTCGCCCGTTAATTAAATTGATCCGTTAATCAAAACGGCTAAAAATCCAGGCCTGCCTCACGCGCACCATCAGATACAGCTTTAACACGCCCGTGAAATAGAAACCCGCCACGGTCAAAAACAACCTTTTTTAAACCTTTGTTAATGGCCCGTTCACCGATAAGTTTTCCTACGAAATCTGCTACTGCAATCTTGTTTTCAAATTTAGGTTGTTCTTTTACAATTTTTTCCAGACTTGATGCGGCCACAAGAGTATGTCCATGCTCATCATCAATAACCTGAGCGTAAATATGTTTTGAACTTCGGAAAACATTCAACCTGGGGCGCTGCCGCGTGCCGGCGAGATGTTTTCTTATCCTTTTTTTTCTTTTCAAACGCGCTTGTTTCTTTAAATCCAACTTCCCCATTCTCTATATCCTTATACTTCTTTGACTCCTGTCTTTCCGGCCTTACGCTGAATACGTTCCTCAGCATACTTTATCCCTTTACCTTTATAGCGTTCCGGAGGTCGCAATCTCCTGATTGATGCAGCGGTATGCCCTAGCAACTCTTTGTCTATACCGGCAAGTCTGATAACATTTTTCTTGTCAACTGTGGCGGAGACCCCCTCGGGAAGATCAAAGTTAACCGGATGTGAATGGCCAAGATTAAATTCAATCCGGTTACCGCTAAGAATGGCGCGATAGCCGATACCATTTATCTCAAGAACCCTTTCAAAGCCTTGGGTCACCCCGGTAACCATATTGGCGACAAGGCTCCGCGTAAGACCGCGCAACGCGCGGTTGGTAGTGGTATTTTTAATAACATCTACCCGTATCATCCCATCTTCTATCTTGAGATCCACAGCAGGATGTATTGCTCTTGTGAGGACCCCTTTTTTGGATTCTACGGTGATTACCCTGTCTTCATATTTTATTTTAGTGTTATCAGGCACCGATATCGGTGATTTACCTACTCTGGACATTGATTACTTCCTTTTTATTATCGGTCAACAACCATCTAGCACCGGTTAGCATAATTGATAGTAATTTACCAATGACGAATGTCAACCCTACCAAATATTGCAGAGAATCTCGCCTCCTAATTTTTCAGATCTGGCCTGTTTATCCGTCATTATCCCCTTTGATGTTGATAAAACCGCAATTCCCATACCGTTCAACACCGGTTTTATGTCCTTACTTTTTACATAAAACCGCCTGCTCGGTTTACTCACCCGTTCAAGGCCGATAATTGCGTTGGACTGTTCTTCATCATACTTAAGGTAAACACGCAATATTCCCTGTTTATTGTCTTTAATGAATTTATAATTTCTTATAAACCCCTCATCCTTTAATACTCTGGCCAATTCGGTTTTTAGCTTTGATCCGGGGATATCAATACTGTTGAACTTCGCCTTGCCGGCATTTCTGATCCGGGTCAACATGTCCGCAATTGGATCACTCATCGCCATAGCTTTCTCCGTTATTGAAATCGTTTTACGTTTTATGTTTTAAAAATATAAATGAGGCTCCAAGTTTCAAGCCCGCTTAAAACTTGACACTTAAAACCTATTTTAAAATATTACCAGCTTGATTTAACTACACCAGGGAGCTTGCCTTCTGAAGCAAGATTTCGAAAACAGATGCGACAAATTCCGAACTTTCTTAAAAAACCTCTGGGCCTGCCGCAAATCGGGCAGCGGTTGTATCGCCTCACCTTGAATTTAGGTTCTCTCATTGCCTTCATTCTAAGAGCTTTTCTTGCCAAATTTACCTCCCTCTTTAAATCTTCAATTCCTAAACGGCATTCCCATCAGCTTAAGTAGTTCTTTGCCTTCTTCATCAGTATTCGCAGTCGTAACGATTGAGATATTAAGACCTTTAATCTTATCAATTTTATCGTAATCGATTTCCGGAAAAATAATATGTTCTTTAATACCCAGTGAGTAATTACCATGACCATCCAGCGCTTTCCCGGAAAGACCTCTGAAGTCACGAACACGAGGCAACGCTATATTGACCAATTTGTAATAATAATCATACATACGTCTGCGGCGAAGGGTAACCATGCAGCCTACGGGCATTCCTTCCCGTAGCTTAAACGCTGCTATCGATTTTTTTGCACGGGTCACAACCGGCCGCTGGCCGGCGATAATCTTAAGCTCCTCCGAAGCTGAATCAAGTAGTTTGATATTATGAATCGCTTCACCCAGTCCCATATTCAAAACGATCTTCTCAAGTTTTGGGACCTCCATTATGTTTTTATACTTAAAAGTCTCGATCAACCTGGGGACAACCTCTTTCTGATAATAATTTTTTAATTGTGACATTCACTTCCCCTTTAGACCTAAGAATCTATAA
>JASFHC010000278.1:0-3753 GCA_050123435.1 Desulfobacterales bacterium | reverse complement strand
AAAAATAATCGCTTAGCGGCTCGAAACACCTTGCCAGTTCAATAGGATCCATAAGGTCCGTCATCCCGGTTTGCGGTATTGGAATAGATCGTATAATTTCGATTTCGGGAAACTTCTTTTTAACATTTTCCTGTAATAATAATAATTCCTTATAGGCTCCGGAACCATCATTTTGAAATGGCAATGCTTCACAAAAATGGACCATATCCGGTTGATAATAATCGAGGGTAAGAAGTATTGCATCGAGGTCGCTAAACAACGGTATCAAACTGCTCCGAACGTCCGAGCCATCAACCAGATCAATTGTATCCCTTATCAAAGGAACTTTCCAGAATTTTTGAGAAACAATGACACTTCCGATATGATCCACACCGAGCGATATCAGCTTTTCAGCCTCGGAAGGCGTCTGCACTTCATAAATTTGGGAAATAATCTTAGCCATAGGCTTTAATATGAGTTGACATTTCTGACCGCTTCTAACATATTCAATGTGTTTTCGCAAATTGTTTAAATGAGGCAAGTTATGATATTAATAATAGATTTTGGCTCGCAATATAACCAGCTGATCGCCCGACGGGTTCGAGAATTCCATGTATACTGTCACATCGATCCGCCGGATATTGATATTGCTCGTATCAAACATCTGAACCCCAAAGGGATTATTCTATCAGGAGGGCCTTCAAGCATTTATGAAAAAAACAGTCCAAAATGTGATGAATCGATTTTTAATCTTGGAATTCCTGTTCTTGGAATCTGCTATGGCATGCAGTTTATGATCCATACGCTCGGTGGAACGGTAAAAAGAGCCCATAAGCGTGAATACGGATTTGCAGAGCTGAGCGTAAAAGAACAGAACGGCTTGTTTAAAGGCGTAGATCAAAAAACGAAATGTTGGATGAGCCATGGAGATTCAACAGAAAAGCTGCCGCGCGGTTTCAGAATAACGGCGTCAACCAAGAACACAAAAATAGCGGCAACGGTCCATGGCAAAAAAAATCTTTACGGTCTCCAGTTTCACCCTGAAGTCCACCATACGTTCAAAGGCAAAGCAATGCTTCGCAACTTTCTTTTTGACGTGTGCGGATGCCGACGGACATGGACGATGAAGTCCTTTGCCAAAGATTCGATTGCTCAAATAAAGGAGACCATAGGAGATAAAAAAGTCATTCTGGGTTTAAGCGGCGGAGTGGACTCTTCTGTTACCGCATTGCTGATTCACAAAGCTGTGGGGAAAAATCTTACGTGTATATTCGTGGATAACGGCCTGCTTCGAAAAGATGAAGCCGAGAAACTTAAAAAAACATTAAAACAACATCTTAAAATCAATATTCGGTTTGTGAGCGCTAAGACCAAATTCTTAAAAGCGCTCTCCAAAGTAACCGACCCGGAAAAAAAGAGAAAAATTATCGGTAAAGTCTTTATGAATGTCTTTGAAGCCGAAGCCAGAAAGATAAAAGGCGCTGACTTTTTGGCCCAGGGGACACTCTACCCGGATATTATTGAGTCTCAATCCGCCTTTGGCGGCCCCACATCAGTTATCAAATCACATCACAATGTGGGCGGCCTTCCAAAAAACATGAAATTAAAACTTGTCGAACCCCTAAAGTATTTATTCAAGGATGAAGTGCGAGTTCTAGGTAAGGAACTGGGACTCGATGAAACTCTGATATGGCGTCAACCCTTTCCAGGACCGGGTCTTGCAATTAGAATCATCGGAGAAATTACCAAAAGGCGACTTTCAATCTTAAGACATGTGGATGATATTCTGCTTGATGAAATTAGAAATGTTGGATATTATAAAAAATTATGGCAATCCTTCGCCGTGCTTCTACCCATAAAAAGTGTAGGGGTTATGGGAGACAGCCGAACCTATGAAAACATTGTGGCGATTCGGGCGGTAACAAGCAAAGACGCAATGACGGCGGATTGGGCCAAGCTGCCTCATAAATTACTCGGCAACATATCAAACCGAATTATCAATGAAGTCGTGGGTGTAAACAGAGTGGTTTACGATATCAGTTCCAAACCGCCGAGTACAATCGAGTGGGAATAAATAAAATGACAACCAATGGAAATTCCAAATTTAAAATGCAAACAGATGATGAGAAACCGGACTTCCGGCCTCGAGAAGAAATCGACGATTTTCAGTTTGAAAAATTAAGGAAGCGTGTCACCCGTATTTCGATTCTCATCCCATGTCTAATATTTGCTATCACTCTTGCTGTTTATTTCGATTTAAAAAAAAGCATCTCGATAACGGATAGCACAGGAAGCATGGGGGTTAAGGCCCTTTCCAAAGAACTCGAATCAAAATTTTCATCCCTTAACCTTCGACAGGCGAATCTTGAAGATGCCCTTACGAAAAGGATTGAGGCGATTGAGAAGAGTACCGCTTCGATTCAGGCAAACCTGAACAAAGCAACCACCGCTATAAAATACATCAGATCTGCCAGAAAAACTGACAATAAAAAATTTGAAACTGCCATAACCACTATGGAAAAAAGCTTGTCTCCCCTGCCCGGAGATTTGGAAACTATGGCATCGGATCTGAAGAACATTGACTATACAGTTAATAATAAATTGGCAAATCTTTCACAAATTATCGGAAGCGCCAAAAAAGATTTGATAAATATCAGAGCCGATCTTGACGTTCTAAAATCTGTCACCGTTGACAAAAAGTCTATTGATGTCTTGCTGAAGAACCAGCAGGAAGCCTACCAACTCGCTTTGCAGAAAATAACAAGCAGCCTTGAAAATAAAATAGAATCCGTTGAAAAGAAGTTAAAAGAGCAGGAAAAGGGTGTGATTCATCAAAAACCCAAACCCGAAATCATTATTGAAAAGGACGTTCGGTAAAAATCCGGACTGGCAATATGGATTCTATAAGGAAATTATATCATGGACATTGAATTGTTGAATCAAATCCTTGGTAATGTTGCCACAGGCAAAATATCTGTCCAGGATGCCGCCCGAAAACTCAAACACCTGTCATTTGAGGATCTTGACTATGCACATATAGACCATCACCGCTCACTGCGCAAAGGGTTTCCTGAAGTTATATTCGGACAGGAGAAGGCAGCCGACCAGATTATCGGTATCATGGAAAAAATGCTGCCTCAGGAAAAAGTGGTTCTGGTAACACGCATAAACTCCCTTCAAGCGGATCAGGTTGTTTCACGCTTTCCTGAGGCCGTATATCATCAAGATGCAAAGATGGTTGTCTGGAAAAAACATGAAATCCCTTTACGAGGCAAAGGGACCATCGTTATAATTTCAGCCGGCACATCGGATATACCGGTTGCCAAAGAGGCATTTGTTACGGCACGAGCCATGGGAAACCCGGTGGAATCAATTTTTGATGTAGGGGTTGCCGGCATTCACCGGTTGTTTAACCATAAAGAATTAATTGACCGGGCTTCAGTTCTTGTTGTAGTGGCAGGAATGGAAGGAGCACTTCCAAGCGTGGTCGCCGGGATGGTGAGACAGCCGGTGATCGCTGTCCCCACAAGCGTAGGCTACGGTGTCAGCTTTGGTGGGCTAACCGCTCTTTTTGCCATGTTGAACAGCTGCAGCTCAAATGTTGCTGTTGTGAATATCGATAACGGATTTGGGGCCGGATATATGGCTTCTGCTATAAATAGTGTCCATCCCTAGATGAGGATTTTTGTTTTATGAGCACAAACGAAAAATTCTGGATAGGATTCGGCGATATTCATGAAGATCTTAAACTTGTTGATGAAATTCCTGATCTTG
>JASFHC010000277.1:0-3755 GCA_050123435.1 Desulfobacterales bacterium | reverse complement strand
ACACCGAGGTCAGTATAAGCAGTACAATCGCGTGTCCGCGTGTCATGAAGTTAATTCGGCTCCTCTTTAAAAAATCTTCTTATTGGAAATCAGGTGTAATGGAGAGGTCATATGTGTTTTGGATTAGATTTGCAAGTAGTTTTCAGTCAGTATTCGATCAAGGAAGGATACAACCCTATCGGCATTTTCATTCGTAAATACGATATTGAAATTTTGTGGCCTATGGATTCCTTCTTATTGAGGAAAAAAACTGCATGCAAAAGCGGGCTCTCAATTTTGACCGAAAACGGGTACATTTTTGAGGGAGTGATGTTGGGATTCAAAAAATAGTAGAATCTTGACCTTTTGGTGCTGTGTCGGTTAAAGATATTACCGGGATCAGTTTGAGTCGGATGCCCTTATAAAGGCGTACCTTGTTGGAATAGGGGGTCTTTCCAGCAGCGCCTGATACAGCGGTTTATCTCGCTCATAAACATCATCACGGAAGTGAACGGTTTCCCCATCCTCATCTACCCAAGCGGTTATGTAAACGATCTGGACCGAAACAGGCTCCAATAGTTTCACAATCCTTGTTTTAGTGCTATCGATCGTATCCACGAGTTCATTTCGAGTCCATTCAGGATTATCTTTCAAAAGGTATTCTGCGAGTTCAATGGGTTTCTCGATTCGGATGCAACCGGAGCTGAAACTGCGCTTTTCGTATTTAAAGAATCCGCGCGCCGGAGTATCATGTATGTATACGCTGAACCTGTTAGGAAACATGAATTTTAGGCGGCCGAGGGCGTTTAAAGGACCGGGGTCTTGGACGAACTTGAATGAGAGACCTGCCGGTGCGATCTGGGACCATTCTATAAACGCCGGATTAAGCTCAAACGCTTCCGCCTGCCAATTTTCAAAAACGCGTATTTTCTGTTTGTCCAGGTATTGCGAGTCCTTCTGAATCTCAGGCAATATATCTTCCTTTGCGATTTGGGGGGGGATATGCCAGTAGGGATTCAGCTCCATATAAGTCATTCGACCGTTGAACACAGGTGTTTGACGACATTTTTTTCCCACAATGACCCGCATTTTTAATATGATTTCATTCTGTTCAATCATATCTAATTGAAAGTTTGGTATATTCACCAAAATATACCGCTTCCCAAAATCATGGGGAAGCCAGCGCCAGCGCTCCATATTCAGTTTGATTTGCCGCAATCGGTCTTCCACTGGCACGTTGAGCGCGGCAAGTGTCGCCGGACCCACAATCCCGTCCACGTCCAGCCCATGGCGTCTTTGGAATTCAAGGACTGCCCTTTCCAATGCCGCATCAAAAAGATCCGAAACATCTTTATTCCAATTATCCGGCCAGACAGGGACATTCAAGCGGGCTCGCAAAGCGGCAACCCGAGGGTCACGGTCGCCGCGCTTTAGATGGGTTCCCTCTGGGACGTAGACCCACCCACCCAAAGTCATGCGTTTTCTGTAACGGGCAAGGGCCCCTTTTAGTGCTGCATAGCCAGCATGTTGCGGGCGAAGCTTGTTTAAAACGGCTGCAACATCTCTTTGCCGGAGGGCGCGTTGAAGTGCCTCAACCAGGTCCGCATGGTGGCTCTTGATCGACCATTCCGAACGTATCGTCTCCGGGTTCACGCATCCATCTGACAAGTGGGAACCAAACAAAAGAAAGGCGTCGGTGAGGAGTAGATCGAGATCGGCTAGCTTTTCCGGGAGCTCCGGCTGATTTGTCATCCATTCAAGCTGTGTTTCGGTCATAAGCTCCTCAATCCTTTTGAGATGGTATGCGTCGGGGCTTAGACCATCATCGTCGGCTTGACGAATGGACTCAACGAGCCGCTTGGCTAGCGGTCCGGGCCCCTCGTCCGTGATCCAGGCAGGTCTGAAATCTCGATGCGAATAAAATTTGGGTAATACCGCCGACCCGCAAAGCGGCTCTAAACCGCAGACAATTTTTGGTTGACCTATAGTGAAACTGATTCTGTCCCGAAGACGTTTACTCACTTGGTCGGATACGCTTTCGGCGAAAGCGGTATGAATTGAGGATAAATTGATTGTGCCTAAAAATAGAACAATCAACGCTAGCATTCTGAACATGGAAACCTCAGACAACTATTTCGGTTTTACTTCTCCAGGTATATCAAATAATTATTTTCTCGAAGGTTTTGAATGAAGTTCCTGTTTGACAGAGCAACGGATGTGCCAAAGACGCCATGGTCAATTATCTATATGAATTCAAATAGTTAAGAACAGGCTTCCAGAAAATGGAATGAAATGACACCAATATTCAACCCGTATTGAGAAATTTTATTCCATCTAATAGCAAGTCCATACACACTGCTGCAGGTTCGGGGATAAGCACAGGAGGATGTGGTCGTTACATAACATGGATTAAATGGCCTCCACAGCTTTGTACTCGAACAGCCGCATCAAGGTCATTCCAAGTTTTTTGCTTCATTTACCATATGCGATTTCGCGACGATTCTTTGGCCACCAAACGATGGGGTATTTGCATTTCAACATCGTGTGTGATAAAATTTTTTATCATCTTTTGTTCGGGTTTCTCACCGGTACAGCTCCGTGCAACCCTATGAAAAGGAGCTTTTTTGGCAAGACCCACAGCGTATTTCCACCAATTGTTCCTGGCATCGCCGTGCGATTATCCTTTGAATAATGGATGTGATTGTTAATGGTATTTAATCAGAAAGGGACAAAATATTCGGAGAAGGTCGCAGCTGTATTGATATTGACATTGATATTGGCGGCAGGTTTGGCATCATGTTCGTGGGCCGGGGAAGTATCCCGAGATATGAGTCGATATTTTTTTTCAGGGGATGGCAACATCACCCTATATAGTGAAAGAACCGATAAATCTTTTTCCGGCACTTACCGCAATAGCCTGGGGAGCTATGATGAAAAGGCACTTAATGAGATCTGCCGAGTATTCGACGCTCCTTGTGAACCTTCACGGATGGTACTTTCCCTGAGACTTATCGAGTTTATCGATTATCTGGAAGACCACTTACACAGGGGCGCAAAAATCACCATCACCTCCGGCTATCGGAGGCCGGAATACAATACCATGCTTCGGAAGAAGGGGAACCTGGCGGCCAAGGCCAGCCTTCACCAGTACGGCATGGCAGCAGATCTCAAAATCGAGGGTGTAGAAGCCGAAGCCCTGTGGCATTATGTCAGGAATCTTAACTTCGGCGGTGCAGGGTATTATCATGGGGATGTGGTCCATATTGACGTGGGACCGGCCCGATTCTGGGACGAAACCACATCCGGTGTGGGAACTGGCATTTCCGATGACAACAAACTCATTGGTTTAATAACCGATTATGATGTATACAGGCCGGGGATGACCGTTATGCTTCGGTTTATTCGAATGACGGCCTTTCCCATCCATGTCATTCCAAAATTTTCCCTGATCCCCCAGGGTGATAAGGATGAAATTGAAATCTGTCGGCGTTTTGTCCCTGTTTTTAACGCGTCTCAAACAGGTGGCCGCATGAGGTTTGGGAATATCGATGAAATGAATAACATCACATGGGAACTTCCCATGGATTTAAAACCCGGCCGCTATAAAATACAGGCCCGTTTTTGCGATGATACGTGGCCGGATATGCCCCCGCAGATCCAAACTCCGCAATTTGAAATCAGCATGTTTTAAAATTGCATAAAAGACGGCTCTGATTCACTTGACCTGCGGGCATATTCAACGCCAAAGGCTCTCCAAAGAATGGCGATCAATTCTG
>JASFHC010000276.1:0-3770 GCA_050123435.1 Desulfobacterales bacterium | reverse complement strand
ATTGCCGGCCCGGAAAGCCCTCCGGTTATGTTGGCAAGCTTTGGACGTCGGGTTTCAATATCTATGGCCATCCCCGATATGGTGTTGATCAGAGAGATGGAATCGGCGCCTTCTTCTTCCGCACTGTGAGCGATTTCAGTAATATCGGTTACATTGGGCGATAGCTTGACCATCATATGCCGGGTCGTGCGCTTTCTAACCGCTCTGACCACCTGGGCCGTGGATTCCGGATAAGCCCCAAAGGCCATGCCTCCGTACGCTACATTGGGACATGAAATGTTTACCTCAATGCCGGATACTTCTTCAACATCTTCAAGGCGCGAAGCCATTTCAGCATATTCTGCAATACTTTTTCCATAGATGTTTACAAAGACCGGCGCATCAATCATTTTTAAAACCGGCAATTTTTCCTTTACAAATGCTTCCAGCCCCACATTTTCAAGACCAATGGCATTCAGCATGCCGCACGGTGTTTCAACGATTCTCGGGGGTGGATTCCCTCTGGACGCTTCAAGGGACAACCCCTTCACGATAATGGCCCCCAGAAGGTTTAAGTCTATCAGCCGTTCAAACTCACGGGCATATCCGAAGGTTCCGGATGCAGTCATTACCGGATTTTTTAGCTCTATTCCCCCGATATTTACACGCATATTATTCTTTTTTTCGACCATAACATTGTTTTTCCCAATAAATACATGCAATTCATTTTTAAGTAATTCAGCAGTATAGATGTTTTTCTTATAAAGTTATGTAAAAAGCGTAATAAATGATCAGGAGCGAAAGCACACACTGTTTGAATGCATTAGATATCTTAAGATAGAACAGTGGAATTTTGTACTCGTAACTAAAATGCTTTAAACGGTTCCCCATATACCCTATTTATTTAGAACCATATTTTCTGTTCTATCTTTACGAACCCTTAGGGTTGAGTTTGTATGATGGAGTCGCTGATTATTCATGGAGCGATTGAATCGAAAAAACTGCCAAGCCCCTAAAGGAATTAAAGAAAAATTGACACATTGATAAAAAATCTTTTGCGAGATCATCATAATCAGGTTTTTTTATAAAATAAATATTGATAGATAGCAAGTCACTGTTTTAATCTAACATCGAAATCCTGATCCTCCGATTCGGCTTTCTTCAACATTAGAAATTTTGTTTGAGGTGATATTTATGAAAAAAATTTTAGGTATTATTGGTTCTCCACGAAACTTGGGAAATTGCGAACTCATGGTAAAAAAAATCAGCAGGCAGATTTCAATCCCTCATGAACTAAAGCTGCTACGCCTTCAGGATTTTAAGATCCTCCCTTGCAAGGGATGCTACCAGTGCCTTTACAAAACTGAACAATGCGTGCTTGAAGATGACCTGGCTCCAGTGATAAACGCCATGGTTAATGCTGATGCATTGATCGTATCCGTACCCACTTATTTTCTGGGTGTAAATTCATGCATCAAACAGTTTCTTGACAGAGGGCTTTCATTGTTGGCCCATATTGAAAAACTATGGCATAAACCGGCTGTGGGTGTCGTAATAGCAGGTATTGAAGGCAAGGAAGGCTATAGTTTATTGGGCCTTCAAAGTTTTTTAAAACTGATTTTGGCGGAAATTAAAGGGTGCAGAATCGTTTACGGCGCCCTTCCGGGAGAAGTTTTTATGAATCCGGAGAATAAACGGACGGCCGCTGAATTGGCACGTGCTCTGTTTGAGCCGTGTGTTGAAAAAAATGGAGCATGCTGCCCTCTATGCGGCGGGGATACATTCCGGTTTATCGAAAACAACAGAGTGCGGTGCATGCTGTGCAGCAATTCGGGAATCATGACCCTGCAGGAAGATACACCAGCATTTGAAATTAAAAAAAGTGATCACGAACTTTTTCTCAGCGAGGAAGATGCCGTAAAGCACAGGGAATGGCTGCTCGGTATGAAGTCACGGTTTGTCCGGCGAAAAAAGGCTCTGAAGGAAATTACTCAGTCTTATATACGGCAAGGAAGCTGGATCAAACCCTAACACGTGTCCATCCATAAATGGAGACCCTTGCAAAAATCCTCATTTATGGATGGACAGTAACTCACTTTAGATCATTTGGATAATTTCTCAGCTATCTCGGCAAACACCTTGGTGACCTGAGAATCTGTATATTTTTCCTGAAAAGAGATGCCGTTATCTCCGCATGAAACAAAATTTGGATCAAACGGAATTCTTCCCAGAAACTGAATGCCCGTCTGCCGGGCGGTTTTTTCTCCTCCGCCGGTTCCGAACAACTCGACCATTTTATTGCAGTGAGGACAGGTAAAGCCGCTCATATTTTCAATAAGACCAAAAATCTCCATTTTTAAGGTTTTGCAGAAATTGATGGATTTTCTGACGTCCGCCAGCGCCACTTCCTGAGGGGTAGTAACTATGATTGCCCGGGCATCGGAAATTGTCTGTGCAACGGTCAACGGCTCATCACCAGTGCCCGGCGGGGAATCAATGATCAGGAAATCAAGCTCGCCCCATTCTACTTCACCGATAAACTGCCGGATGGCCGAATATTTAAGTGGACCTCTCCATATAACAGCATCGTCTTTACTTGCAATCAGCGATTCTATTGAAATTGCTTTCAGGTTATCCGAATACCTCATGGGATCCAGTTTGTTGTTCTTACTCAGGCCCAGCATCCCTTTCAACCCGAGCATTCTCGGTACATCCGGTCCATGTAAATCAACATCCATAATCCCCACGTTGAATCCCTCTTTGGCAAGCGCCATGGCCAGGTTAACAGAGGTGCTGGTTTTGCCCACCCCGCCTTTTCCACTCAATACGACGAATTTTTTCTTTATTTTTTTCAGAGAGCTATCCACGGAAGCATCTTGTTCCGACTTCGTTTTTTTTTGTTTTTGGGCGGCATCAACACTTTTATGAATTTGTACCATAATCCTTATCTCCTAGTTAAGTTAATATAAAATTAGGCATAGTATTACCGAAAGTTACCTTTCAAAACGATAAACGATCTCATGATTGCATCTTGGACAGCTTTCAGGCCTTCCCGTACCCAAGGGTTCAACCCATCTGTGGGTGCATTTGCCACACGTGAACGTTCGCACTTGATCTGCCATTTTGTAGTTTCCGCCTTCAATATTTATGGCCTTTCCGTTAATCAGAGCATCTGCGACAATTTTTCTGGCTCGCTGAATAATCCGTCCAAAAGTGGCTCTTGAAATATGCATATGCTGCCCAGCTTCTTCATGGGACATTCCATGAAGGTCAGCAAGCCTTATGGCTTCACGTTCATCAACCGTAAGGCGTACTTCGGAAAGGCCGCGCATGGGGATTCCTCTAGGCTTGAAGTAGCTGATTTCAGGGTTAAACGCCACCATGCGATGTTTCTTTGGTCTTACCATAACTATCCTTTATGAGTATATGCTCAAAAGTAGAAAAATAAGTATTTCAATCGATGTTGTCAAGGATTTTATTCGGTTTTATTTCAACGATTCGTGGCCGTTTCAACGATATATTTGACAAAATTTGGCCCGTGTGCTTGATATCAAAAGCGTTACAATCGTTTGTAAATTTTATAATCACTGACAGTGGAAAGTTAATTGATTTCAATTTAAATTCAAATTATAAACTAATATTTCTTAAAGTTTAACTTAAAGGTAAAATGGCAACCCGAGTTTCCGCGCCGCCGGATTCAACAAATATTCCGACTTTTCCGCTAATAACCTCATATATTGAGATTCCATAGTCTCCCGCTTTGATGATCAAATCGCCCTTGGAATAACTAA
>JASFHC010000275.1:0-3781 GCA_050123435.1 Desulfobacterales bacterium | reverse complement strand
GTTGAGACGATCCCCTTGCGAATGGTATTGGTGACATGGGAACCGATACACGCGGCGCCGATGATATTCAAAATTCCGGCGATAAATATTGCCTGACGAATGGTTATTGCCTTGGCACCCACGGCAGAAGCCATGGAGTTGGCAACATCATTGGCGCCGATGTTCCAGGCCATGTAAAACCCAAAAACATAACCGACAATCAGAACGTAATATTCTTGAGGCATTAGTACGTTATTTTAATATGGTATATAAAATTAGCAAGAATTGGTCGATTTCGGTTGCTTCAATATCTTTAATGCAGGCACATAACACGGCACAGCATGCAAATCAATCTCAAATATGGACAGGTGCCGGATAAGGATAAGGCTTACAAAAATTACTATAGAAAACCTCTTCACAACAAAAATCTAACACAATGCTAATTGTTTCATAACACAAATATTAGTTTTTTATGTTGTATTAACAAGCGCCTAATAATATGATAAAGTTAATATTATACTTTGGAAAAACTCGGATACGTTACACGGAGTGTTTCATATGCTTAAAAAACACATTCTGGTTGTTGAAGATGAAGAAGATATTTTAGAACTCGTTAGGTACAATCTGTCCAGAGATGGGTATCAGGTTCTTTGTACGACTTCCGGCGAGGATGCTCTAAAAATAATCAAGTCCGAGGCCTTGGATTTGATTGTCCTCGACCTCATGCTTCCCGAGATCGACGGTTTAGAAGTGGCAAAGATTCTAAAAAATGATTCAAAAACACAGGATATACCCATCATCATGCTGACTGCAAAAGGTGAAGAAGCGGATATTGTTACCGGATTGGAGTTGGGAGCAGATGATTACATTACCAAGCCCTTTAGTCCCCGTATTTTGACAGCTCGGATTCGGGCTGTTTTACGTAGAAAAAAAATAATACCGCCTGATGAAATATCAATTATTCAACACAATGGACTTATTATACACCCCGGCAGACGAGATGTTCGAATTAACGGTAAGCCTGTCGAACTAACATACACTGAATTTCAAGTGCTTTATTACCTTGCCAAAAGGCCGGGATGGGTTTTTACACGGTATCAAATCGTAGAGGCGGTTCGGGGCGATGATTACCCGGTCACCGACCGCAGCGTCGATGTTCAGATTGTAGGATTAAGGAAAAAACTTGGCCCATACGGGAAATACATCGAAACCGTAAGAGGTGTTGGATATCGATTTAGAGAAAAACCATGAAAAAAAAGAAACGGTTACTCTGGCAGCTTTACCCTTCTTATCTTTTGATCACACTCATTTCTCTAGTTGCAGTTACGATTTACGCCACCAGTTCTCTTAGAGAATTCTACCTTGATCGAATCGCCAGCGATCTTCGGGCCAGAGCGTACCTTTTGGAAAAACAGATGCTCCAATTTCTGGGGCCGCTGGATAACAAGGTCGTGGATGCCTTATGTAAAGAACTCGGGAAACCTTCAACAACCCGCATTACCGTAATTCTCCCCTACGGGACGGTTATTGGGGATTCCGATGATGATCCGGCCACAATGGACAACCATGCGTTGCGTCCCGAAGTGATCCAAGCCAAAAAAGGCCATGTAGGAAAATCCATAAGATTCAGCACCACGCTTCAGCAGAGAATGATGTATGTTGCCGTTCCGTTATTGGACCAAAAAAGGATTGTTGCTGTTATACGGACTTCGCTACCGGTTACCGCCATCGATGAAAAACTCAAGTCCATCGAAGCTCAAATCGCTTTTGGAGGCCTGTTGATTGCCTTGGTTGCCGCTGGAATCAGTTTGTATGTTTCGCGTCGAATTAGCCGACCCATTGAAAAGATGAAAGAGGGGGCCGAACATTTTGCACGCGGAGATTTGTTACATCGCCTGCCGGAAACTGATTTGGAAGAGATCGGGAGTCTTGCCGGCGCGTTGAATCAGATGGCGGTCCAACTAGATGATCGCATCAAGACCATTATCAACCAGCGGAATGAACTGGAAGCTGTTTTATCTAGTATGAAAGAAGGCGTTATCGCTTTTGATATGGATGAACGCATTATCAGCATTAATCAAACTGCTGCTCGAATTTTTGAAAGTATCCCAAAAGATATGTTGAACCGCAGCATTCAAGAAGTTATCAGAAATCCTGAATTACAGCAATTTGTAACCCAAGCGCTTTCCAGCACAGATAATTTGGAAGGTGATATAACGCTCTATCACGAGGGAGAACGAATTATATATTTACACAGTACCTCCCTATGTGATTCAAGTGAAGATCAAATTGGCATCTTGGTCGTTATGAACGATGTAACTCAGGTGCGGCGGCTTGAAAATATACGACGAGATTTTGCAGCCAATGTTTCCCATGAAATCAAAACCCCCCTTACAGCGATCAAAGGGTTCGTGGAAACCCTGCGCCACGGATCTGTTAAGAATCCTGAGGAAATCAAACGCTTTCTTAGTATTATCGAAAAACACGTGAATCGTCTAACAGCCATTTTAGAAGATCTGATCAGCCTTTCAAGAATCGAACAAGATGACGAAAAAAAAGCAATTAAACTCCGGAAAAAACCTATAGGAAATGTACTTCGGACCGCTATCGGCAACTGCCGTGAACAAGCGGATTTGAAAGACATCACCATTGATCATGTGTGTAAAGAGAACATGTTAGCCATGATCGACCCCCCACTTTTAGAACAGGCGATTGTCAATCTTTTGGATAACGCCATCAAGTACAGCGATGAGGGGAGTTCCGTCCATGTTTCAGCCTATCAGAATGATGATTCGATTATTATCAGCGTTCAGGATCATGGGATTGGAATCACGAAAGAACACCTTCCAAGACTTTTTGAAAGATTCTACCGGGCAGACAAAACCCGCAGCCGCAAACTTGGAGGCACGGGACTCGGTCTTGCCATTGTAAAACATATCACCCAAGCCCACGGGGGCTATGCAACTGTCGAAAGCATTCCTGGAAAGGGAAGTACCTTTTCATTGCACCTCCCAGCAGAGTAAGCCGTATTTTTCAAAAATATAGATTTCAAACGTGCCCGCATTGACAAACCGTTGACTGCAATTTCTTCATCCATAGCTTTTGTTTAATTTGTTTCCCTCATAAAAATCTAACGTAAGCCTAATCAGATCCAAACATTAAAGGAGCATTATTAACAAAATAACCTAAAACATTATCATCGGCGGTTTCTTATAAAAGGAAATAAATCTCAAGGAGGGGGGTGACGTAAAAGACAATTAACGGAATATTAACATTGTGCTAACAAAAATCTAACAATCAACAACTATTATTAAATCTTTTAACATTAAATTTAGGAGGAAATATACACATGAAAAAGAGAATGTTTTTTACTGCAATACTTGTTTTGATGTTCTTGGGTTCAGCATCATTCGCTTTAGCAGGCAACATCGTAATCAAGGGGTCGACGACGGTTCTGCCCATCGCTCAGAAAGTAGCGGAAGCTTATATGAAAGAAAATCCGGACGTGTCCATATCTATTTCCGGCGGTGGGTCCGGTAACGGTATTAAAGCCATTATTGACGGTACCACCGATATTGCGGACAGCTCCAGGTTCATTAAAGGTAAAGAAGTAAAACTTGCCGTTGAAAAAGGGGTTTATCCGGTTCCTTTCCGAGTCGCATATGACTGCATTGTACCTGTAGTACATCCAAGTAATCCCATGAAAAATATTAGCATGGATCAGCTAAAAGCCGTCTATATGGGCGAGGTTAAGAACTGGAAGGACCTCGGTGGCGCAGATAAAAAGGTCGTGGTGATATCC
>JASFHC010000274.1:0-3790 GCA_050123435.1 Desulfobacterales bacterium | reverse complement strand
CGTAAAAGCTATGTGGGTGCCCTACCCGGCAGAATCATACAGGAAATTCGACGGGCGGAAACCAAAAACCCGGTGATTATGCTCGATGAAATCGACAAAATCGGTCGTGACTTCAAAGGAGACCCTGCCGCTGCGTTGCTGGAAGTTCTGGACCCGGAACAGAACACTCATTTTGTCGACCATTATCTGGATGTTCCCTTTGATCTGTCACGGGTGATGTTTATCGCTACAGCCAATGCCCTTGATCTGATTCCCGGCCCCCTTCTGGACCGGCTGGAGGTTATTACCCTTTTGGGGTACACTGAAGAAGAAAAAGAAAAAATTGCTTCTAACTACCTAATACCCAAAGAAATAGAGGACGCCGGTCTTTCGGATAATCCGCCTGTTTTTACTTCAGAGGCAATCCACAAAATCATCAGGGAATACACAAGAGAAGCAGGATTGAGAAATCTTAAACGCCAGATATCGTCCATTTGCCGTAAAATTGTCCGGGAAGTCTTGAGCGATAAAAATAAAAACCAGCCGAAAACGATAACTCCCGAAATGGTGGAGAATATGCTGGGTCCCAGAAAATTTTATTTTGAAGTCTCTGAAGCCAAAGAAAGAATAGGTGTGGCAACAGGCCTGGCATGGACTGAGGCGGGCGGACAGATTATTTTCATCGAGGCTGCCAAAATGAAAGGAAAAGGGACTCTTATCTTAACCGGTTCTCTGGGTGATGTGATGAAAGAATCTGCTCAGGCGGCAATGAGCTATATCCGAAGCAATGCCGGATCATTAAATATTTCCGATAAGATGTTCGAAGAGTATGATATCCATATTCATGTACCGGCTGGTGCGATTCCCAAGGATGGTCCTTCAGCTGGCCTGACCATCGCGGTAGCTCTTATATCTTTGATAACAGATCGCTCCTGTAAAAGGAATGTTGCGCTAACCGGAGAATTGACCTTAAGCGGCAGAATTCTTCCGGTGGGGGGGGTAAAGGAAAAAGTTCTTGCAGCTCACCGGGCCGGAGTAAAGTCAGTTGTTTTTCCCGCTAAAAACGAGGCCGATATCAAAGATATTTCGGAAGATATTAAAAAGGATATTGATATCATCAAAATAAATGAATTAAAGGAAATAGTTGATGTAGTTTTGAATTAATAAAAGACACCTTTTATTTTGGGTATCGATCCGGTAACCTTATGGCATAAGCGGAAAAAATAGATAGGCCAGAGCAAATCATGAATAAGGTCAGCAGAACAAGAAGTATTGTACAGCGGGAATCAAACATAGATGGTGTACTGATTTAAAAAAGAGAGTCTTAAAAGATCTAATTTCAACCACCTAGTGGACACGAACGCATTTTTGCTTATAAGGATATTCTATCATTCGGTTAACCTTGTAACAATTAGGACACTTAGCAAAATACCCGTCAGATGAATACTCCAATAAAGCGCCACCTTGTAATCCAAATCCTCCTGATGTGGGTGTTATCTCAATTATTACATCGCGCCCGCAATCTGAACATTTGCCTTTTAATACGATTATCGATTTTTCAGGGTTAGCTTCAAACATTTTTCTTAACATTTCTATCATTATTAGCTACCTCTCTCAGTTGTTTTCCTACTCGTTTAATATTTTGATATTCTTGGTTTTAATCTTCTATCAAGGCCGCTTCTTCTTTCCTTGCCGGATCTGCGTTCAGGGACATGCATGGTATAAGAAAATTCTCGCCGATCGGTCCCTAAACGCCGGCCTCTGTTGTCCTTGATAAATAAAGCCATCATTATGCAAATTTTATAGATGCTCTTTACCTATTCAGCGACCTGAAAAGAAAAGGCGTCTATTATACGCTTAATCAGCAAACAACTTGTTTTGATCTGAAATTTTATATCTTAAAGCTAAGATAATTTTTAGTTTTGTTTTCATTTTACAAGGCTTTTCTTTTTATACTTGTACAGTAACATTCTTTATCGGGACAATTGTTAATTATATCATGAACTTGTAATTTCTTAGTGTCAAGCAAAATTATACATAATTAGTATATAATTTTATTGAATTAGAATATATTGTAGTATATTAAATTAAATTGCCATATATTGTGTGCCTGTAACTCAAGCGATAGGTAAAATCAAACTGTTTTATATTACAATACCTGTTTAAGTACCTCTACCGGAAATTAAGTTTTTTTTTAACCTAAATACAGTCATTGAGTTAAAAAAAAATTGCTTTAAGAAAGGAAAATGATGCGAAAGGATTAAAGCAGCAGGTGGAAAAACGGGTTTCAAGCCGAAATCCGATGTTGTTCCCTAAAATATGTTTCTATCCGACTCCAATAATCTTTGTAATCGTGTACCTTTTTATAAAGAAGCAAGAATTTGTAGAGCCCCTGATAATTTTTTGATTTTAGTGAGCCCATCCCCGCGTTTAGAAATCAGCCTATCTCTTTCATCTGCTTTCTTTCGATTCTTTTCCACATCTAAAAACGGGCAGTTCCTTAAGTTTAACCCCGTTCTTCAGACGGTTTTCAGTCCCCTGACGTGTTATACCTTTTATTTTTAGCATAATAAGAAAAATCACTTGACTTTTTTGAAATTGTCTATTATATGATAGTTATTATTGTTTAAAATTCTGTATTCATTAGTTTAATATAAGGCTTGCCATGGCTAATCCAAAAATTAGATTTGATACCATTGTAAAAAATCTCCGGGAAAACAATTATAAGCTCACGCCTCAGCGTCTGGCTATTGTGAAAATTTTATCCCGCAGTGAAGGGCACCCCAGTGTTGAAAAAATCTATGAACATCTGCAGGATGATTTTCCTACGATGAGTTTGGCAACAGTGTATCGCAATGTCATGCTTATGAAATCATTGGGAGAAGTCTTGGAAATCGGATTCCCGGATGGCAGCAACCGCTATGACGGGAACAAACCGTATCCACATCCGCATGTCATTTGTGTCCAGTGTAAAAAGATAATCGATCCGGATCTGGCTACTTTAAAAGACATGACGGAAGAAGTTGCTAATGAAACCGGCTTTAAAATTCTGACACACAGGTTGGATTTTTTTGGAATTTGCCGGGATTGCACGAACAATTGATAAGGCAAAATTTTTTGCATAGTAATTGCAAATGTTTATCATGTAGGATATAAAATTATTTGGTTTTGATGCTGATACAAAGTTAAAAATGATTGATTTAATTTGACTGGTTTGCTAAAGGAGCGGTAAGGTATAAGGCCTGCTTTCAAAATTTATATCAGCCATCTGCCCATTGTATTGCAATCGAAATCCTTAGTCCAATCTCTTCGAAAGCTCTGATCTTTTTTTTTTTTTGGATTCTCCGTATCCTATCATTGCTGATTTTGTCCCAAAGTGCTGTTAGAATTTAAGATAAAAATTAACCGTAACACACTTTAATCGAAACCATTTACAAGAGGAAAATTTCAATAAACCGCAACAAAAAGGAGGAAATAGATGACACAGAAGAAAAAACTGACCAACAACGCCGGCGCTCCAGTCGCTGATAACCAGAACGCAATGACTGCTGGACCGCGTGGACCAATGTTACTGCAGGATGTTTGGTTCTTGGAGAAACTGGCCCATTTTGATCGGGAAGTAATCCCTGAGCGACGCATGCATGCGAAGGGTTCCGGTGCCTACGGCACCTTTACCGTCACCCACGACATTACTCAGTATACCAAGGCTAAAATATTTTCCGAAGTAGGGAAAAAGACCGAGCTCTTCACCCGTTTTTCCACGGTAGCCGGTGAGCGTGGTGCTGCCGACGCCGAGCGTGACATCCGTGGA
>JASFHC010000273.1:0-3835 GCA_050123435.1 Desulfobacterales bacterium | reverse complement strand
TTGTGTAAGTTAGCCGGCCTTCGTCTTAAACCATGAATTCGCGCTGAGACCTTTGAAAAACCCATCATTTCATTACTCCATTACTCCAATTGAGACGAAGCCCCTAAATTTATATCATTCGTGCATGAAAACAAAGGAAAATACAAATGCATGACATTCTGAGCTTAAAATCGAGAATGATCAATTTTATCAAAACCGACATCTGGAGAATTCGAAAAAAAGATCTTTCCCGCATGAAATATTTTTTCATTAAACACGTCAGAATTCTCCTTTTAACCGTTCGAGGCTTTACTGCCGATAAATGCCCGTTACGGGCATCAGCGCTGACTTTTTATTCCTTACTGTCGATTGTTCCTGTGGTTGCGATGGCTTTCGGGGTAGCTAAGGGTTTTGGCTTTGAAAGACTGCTTGAAAAACAACTTTTGGAAAAATTTCACGGTCAAGAAGATGTGATGGTACAGATCGTTGGTTTTGCCCACTCTCTACTAGAAAATACAAAAGGGGGAATGATCGCTGGCATTGGTCTAGCCGTTCTTTTCTGGTCAATCATTAAAGTATTAGGCCATATTGAACGCTCATTAAATGCTATATGGGAAATAAAAAAACCCCGAACTCTTGGGAGAAAATTCAGCGACTACCTCTCCATTATGCTTATTTCTCCCGTACTTGTAATCATGTCCAGTAGTGTCACCGTATTCATAACGACCCAGGTTACATCGATAACCGAAAGGGTGGCACTATTGGGAATTTTTAGTCCAATCATCTTTTTTATGCTGAAATTAATACCGTATTGTCTGATCTGGATACTTTTCACATTTCTTTATATTTTAATGCCGAATACCAAAGTAAAATTCAGTTCGGGATTTATTGCCGGCGTGGTTGCCGGAACCATATTCCAAGTTGCCCAATGGGCCTATATCTACTTTCAAGTTGGGGTAGCAAAACATAATGCAATATATGGAAGTTTTGCCGCACTCCCTTTGTTCCTGGTGTGGATACAGTTGAGCTGGCTAATTGTCCTGTTTGGAGCAGAAATTTCTTTTGCTTATCAATTTGTTGATACCTATGAATTTGATCCGGACTGTAGGCAAATAAGTTTAAATCATAAAAAATTGCTTTCCCTGCAAATCGCCCATTTAGTAATAATGACTTTTTCCAAAGGGGAAAAACCCCTAACAGCTTCCAAAATTTCTTATGCCTTAGAGATTCCAAATCGCCTGGTACAGCAGATACTCGATGAATTCGTCGAAAGCGGGGTTTTGTCCAATACTGAAACTCAAGATAAAAAAGAATACGCCTATCAACCGGCCCGTGATATAAATGGGATTACTGTAAAATCAATTATTGAAGCTTTGGAACAGAGAGGGGTTGACACTATACCCGTTGCGCAGACTGCCGAATTAAAGGTTTTATCAGAAACGTTACAGAAGTTTAATAATGAAATTGAAAAATCTCAGGCAAACCGACTTTTGAAAGATATTTAGCCCCTTGCCTGTAAAATTTGTTCTTTTTATGACATTTTTTTTTAGTATTAATGGTGTACTCTTAAGGAAAAGATGCTTGATGCTTGTTTCCAGATGCTGGCCTTTAAAAAGTGAAGTTATCCTTATTTTATCCAGCATCGAGTATCCAGTATCTATTCGTTAAATGTCACAGGAAGTCAAACTATTAAGATATTCTGTTTGTTTTGTATCGTCAGGGGTTGGGTTGCTATTCAAATTCTTCTGACAGCAGTATCGCTTCAGCCACATACCTCATGGATTTTCGCGAATCCATGCTCCGCTTTTGGATCCAGCGAAATGCATCATTTCCGTTCATTTTGCGCCGGCGCATAAGAATCTCTTTGGCTCGTTCCACAAGCTTACGGGTTTCGAGTTCCTCCTGGATCACCTTGGTTTTTACCATCAGCTCCGTGTTTATTATGGCCGCCGCTGCCTGGTTGGCCACCGTGGTTATCAGGTTAACCTCTGTTTCGGAAAATTCATGGAAACCGGCGGTGAAGCAGTTGAGCACCCCGATTATTTTTTCATCCTGTACTTGGAGCGGTACGCCGACCATGGATACCAGTCCAAGTTTTTTGGCCATGTCTTTTTCCTTGAATCGGGGTTCTTTCAAAACATCTTTTACTATCAAGGGACGTTTATGGGTGGCCACAAAGCCCACCACCCCTTCCTCCATGTTTAATGACCGGTCTTTTACATAATCCGGATCGATGGCCTGAGTGGCCTTGAGCCTGATCTTGTTAGGAGTTACACTGTCATCTATGAGCCACAAAGAACAGATCTCAACGCCGGTTACTTTAGCCGTAACCATAACAATCAGCTTGAGAATATCCTCCAGATAAAGATCCGACGTAATGGCCCGGCTAATATCCATAAGGGCTCTAATATGTTTATCGTAAGTTTCAGGGGTAATTTTTTCCATAATAAAATCGCATTACCATGTTATGAAATTCGATTGCATCGATCAACCTATCTATGAGAACTCATCCTGAGCTTCAAGCAAAGGAAAATTCAATGATCTTTTGTGACGTTTCGATGAATGAAGCCTTTGATTTGATGGTTAAATAGCATAAAACAATATTCCATGACAATTGACTTTTTATAAAAAAACATTTGACTATTTTCGCCTTAATTTGTTATGAGCAGTTCAACTACTCATAAAGGAACCATAATTGGAAAATCTATTCACCGGTCTTATTTCATCCAAAACGCGGATCAAACTGTTGATCCGCTTTTTCTTTAACCCGAATACCCGCTCATACTTACGTGAATTGGCTAAAGAATTCAATGTTTCAACCAATTCGGTGCGCGAGGAACTCAACCAGCTTACGAGAACCGGGCTCCTTACTTCCCAAAAAAGCGGAAGACAGGTCTTTTATAAGGCCAATGCGAAACATCCATTGTTTTCGGAACTCAAATCCATGGTTGGTAAGGTTATGGGCATCGATCAAGTGATCGACGGTATTGTCACTCGACTCGGCGATCTCGAAAGTGCCTACCTGCTTGACGACTATGCTGAGGGTAAAGATACCGGCATTATTGACCTGTTACTGGTTGGAGATATTGATCAGTATCACTTAAATGATTTGAGCAGAAAAACTGAACGATACATCAAACGTAAAATTCGTTCCCTGGTCCTGAGCCAGGATGAGTACAAAGAGTTCGCACCTAAGTTAAACACATGCCCCAACATATTAATCTGGGAAGCCAATAAAAAGAATGGAAAAAACATATAAAGAATCAAGTCATCAGATAACCATATACAGACCCAATCAGAGACACGACCTTGGTTTTTTTGAAACCTGGGTTGTGATGGCGAAAAATATCGTCAAATCAAGAGAGCTGATTTGGCAATTGTTTAAACGAGACTTCTTTGCCAGTTACAAAAAATCCTTCATCGGTATTACTTGGATATTTGTTGCCCCCATTATGGGAAGCGTTTCCTGGGTTTTTTTGAATATGACAGGCATGCTCCATCCCGGGGATTTGGGAATACCTTATCCGGCTTATGTTCTTGTGGGTACTTCCATGTGGGGTTTGTTTATGGGCTTTTTTAACTCCGCAAACGCCACTCTGTCTGCTGGTCAGGCGCTTGTAATGCAGGTCAATTATCCCCATGAGGCACTTCTTTTTAAACAGACAGCTCAGCACCTAGCTGATTTTTTAATAACCTTTGCAATGAACATTGTTGTGCTGCTTGTTCTTGGCGTTATTCCAAGCTGGAAGCTCATATTTTTTCCTTTAGTTGTCCTGCCACTGTTTTTCCTGGGTGCGGCCATCGGCCTTGTTACGTCAATGATATCAATTGTCGCAGTAGATGTAAGCAAAATTAT
>JASFHC010000272.1:0-3871 GCA_050123435.1 Desulfobacterales bacterium | reverse complement strand
AATATGCTTCACAATTTCTATGTAATTTAAACCATAATCACATAGACTTACGTTTAAAGGAGTACTACTATATTTGCCCGGGGATTGATGTAACTATTTAATTTAAAACGCTTTTAATTATAATTTATGGTATTTGTACGATTTTTGCATATACTAATTGGAATTTTCATCATTGATTTTGTATCACAACGATCACTTGACTTAACATCCATCTTCACAAAAAATAAAACACATTTTTTTAATCTTGAGTTGAAAAGTAAGAAGAAAATCATACTTTTAGCGTATTGACTTTTTTATATATAAGTTGTAGACAAATTTTGTATTGAGGGAATCGATTGGATCTTTTTTTTGATAATCGACAGTTCTTTTAATCATTGAAGGGAGGTCAAAGATGAAGAAAAAAATTATTGCCTCGTTTATTGCTGTTGCTACCCTTATGTTGGTTGTTGGTCAGATAAGTTTTGCTCAGGATATGGAAGGAAAATTTGGCATAGGAGCAAGTGTTGCGTATATATATTATTCAGATGACGGGGATTTTGAACCTGATGAAGATGTTATGTATGGAGGAAATCTCACCTATTTTGTTCAAAGGTATCTCTCTTTAGAATTGGGTGTTAATTATGTTGAGACAGATGTTTGTTTAGATGATTTTGATATAGGCGAGCTTGAACAAATTCCAGTCCTTTTATCACTACGAGCGCATTTATCCACAAATCCAAAGGTAAGCCCATATTTAACTGTTGGTATCGGCTATTATTTTAATGATTTTGACATGGATAGTTCAATTCCTGCTGGTTATGATTTAGATCCAGATGATAGTTTCGGGTATCATCTAGGTGGGGGTGTTGAATATTTTATTATTGAACACTTTGCCCTTAATCTTGATTTTAAATTTATGTGGACCAATGTTGATTTCGACGGCACAGCTGGTGGGGTCAGGATACGTGATGAAAAAGTTGATGTGGACACTTTTACTGCTGGGGTTGGTTTCAAGTATTATTTCTAAGCCTTTTTTAAAATTTAAAACACCAAATATATAATAGGCAGGGTCAGCAATGGCCCTGTTTTTTTATTGGTGCAACCAGTGGATTAACGCATCCTAAGCTTTTGCAACGTTAGGGATTACTGTGAAAGCTCCAGCCTTCTGAGCGTTGGCGACTGTCATCCCCGTCAAAAACACGGCAGAAAACCGGTTTGATATTATGGATGGCACAAAAAAAGCGCGGTTCACCAAAGTACTGAAACAGAAATGGGCAGAGTTGGTGATTTTCAAGTGTTTCACCGGAAAGGAAATCCTGTTGAATTAACCGATGAAGAGTTAGTGGAAATCTTGAGAAAAGCCATTTAAAAACCAAACCACTTCTAAACAAAGGCTGAAATCGGAGTCAGATCTTGACGGCACTCATTACCCGGCATATTTTTTAATCTTTTCTAAAATGCGGTTTAATAATGCTTTGATCTCCGTTATGCCCAGCACGTATCCGGCCGATAACACCATGACTACAAACACCAGAGCGGTCAAAATTGAAACCGCAAGGCTTCCTGCAAACGTGGTGGAATCAAAGCCCCATAGGAAGGTTCTCTTGAAAAATTCCAAAAACAGGCCCAGTGGGATGCTCAACAGGATCGTCCACACATAAAACCGATACACCCGGTAACAATCCTTGTTTTCACTCTTTTTGTTCCAAAGAACATATAACAAGGCCACTTGAAAAATGGCTGAAAGGGAGATGGCCAGGGCCACCCCTGTTGCGCCCATCTTCAGCACTCCGACCATGTAAACGGGAATGCTCAGGACCACGGCCACGGTACCATAAACTGCGGGAAAAAGCGTGTTCTGTACGGCATAATATCCCCGAACCACAATGGTCTGAGCGGCAAAGGCGAACGCTCCGATCATCAAAAACACCAGCACCTGGGAGGTTAAGGCCGTTGCGGCGGCATCAAACCGGCCCCGCTGAAACAAGATCACAACGATTTCCTGTCTGAGCGCGATAATCAGAACGGAAAACGGAACGACCAGCGCCAGATACCGAAGGGCATCGTTGAGCAGCCGGTTCATTTCTTGTATTTTATTTTCTGCCGCCAGACGCGCCATAAACGGAAACGACGCCATGCCCACGGCCTGGCCGAAAAAGCCCACGAGGATAAACATGGTTCTTAACCCGTAATTAAGTCCGGCAATGCTGCCCCGCGGCAAGTACGAGCCGAAAAACCTGAATAAAAATTCCGTTGAAAAGCTCATGGTCAAACCGATCATCAAGGGAAGCGTGACCCGAACATAGAGCCACAAATCCGGATGCCTGAAATCAAAACTTAGTGTGAACCGCATCCCGACCTTTTTTGCGCCCCAGATTTGAACCATGAAATTTCCGATAAAGGCGCCCCCCAGAACCCCCCAGGAAAACCCCTCCATACCTATCCGGGACCCCAGCAGCACTCCTCCACAAATAATTCCCAGATTATATAAAAGCGGAGACAGGGCCGGTATGAAAAATTTCTCCTTGGCGAACTGAACCGCCATAAACATGCCACCGGAAAAAAAGAAAAATTGCGCCGGTATGATAATCCGTGTCATCCTAATTGCGTGTTCGATTAATAAGGGATCGTCAAGTCCCGGGGCGAGAATCTCAACGAACCTCCGTGCAAAAACGCAGGCAATGGTTATCAACAGCAAAAGTAAGCTGCCGAAACTGGTGAGGATGAGTGAAAAAACCCGCCAGCCTTCCTCTTCTTTATTTCGTACCAAATATTGAGAGAAAATAGGGATAAACGTAACCGAAAGGAACCCGCTGGCAACGATGTGGTTTAGAATTTCGGGGATGATAAAGGCCACCTGATAGGCGTCGACCCCCCCGCTGATTCCACCGATATAGGCAATGACCTGTTCCCGGATAAGGCCGGTGAGACGGCTTAAAAAAACCGAAGTCATCATAATCAGCGAGGCCAAACCCACTTTTTTATAAATGGATGACATATTTTTTAAATAGCGCAAAAGATCATATCACGCCCGGATGCGCTTTTAGGGTGTTAAAAAGAGTATTTGGTTTTGTTTACACGGATCGCGTCAAACTTTTTCAGATGGTGAATAATGCTTGACGGATTCTGTTCCCGAGAGCACCCTGAGTGTGCCCTGAGCCAGAGCATGCATCTCGTTCTCTGCGGGATAGACCTTTACGGGTGCGATAAATCCGATGCGTTCGGAAATCCAGGCAGCCAGTCTTGATGAATTGGCCAAGCCACCGGTTAACACAATTGCATCTACGTGACCATTATGTGCAAATCTCCAAGCGGTATCCGGTGTTTTTCCAGGAATTCCACAATTCCCTGTTTTCGCAGGTGAAACTGTTCCATATAGTGCATGAGTGATCCAACCTGTTGTGGATCATAACCAATGATTTCCTGGGACTTGAGGCGATGGTTTTCAAAAAAGGCCACCTTGGTTGTGGTGGAACCCATGTTCAACACAAGAATCTTGTAGATAGGCACCATGATGCACACCAAATTATCGGATACTGCCGCCAAAATTTAAGTTCACCCCCCTATTCCAGAGGGACACCGAGCATCTTCTTTAGCATAGTTTTGGGTAATTATACAACAGGTTGACGTTGACAGTTGCGCCTGAAAATACTCGACGTTTCACCCGCATCAACATGAATCGTAAGGTTGGAAAGAGATACGCGCCGTCGTGGAGCGTTCTCCCTTTATTAGGATTCAAATGCGTTTACCCTGTATCTATCCGGATTGCGCATTGAAAAATTGATTAAAATATAGTAAGTTAAACGGAAAGCTTTAAAGGCTTTTGAATTGTTCTAAATAAAGACTCTCGGGTATTTTTTTTGAAACGATAGGATGTTATGAAAGATAATAA
>JASFHC010000271.1:0-3895 GCA_050123435.1 Desulfobacterales bacterium | reverse complement strand
TTCCAAAAGGAAATAAAAGCAGCAACATGCCCAAAAGCAAATTTACAATACCATCAATAATTAAAAGTATTTTGTTTATCGCTCTCATTGGTCATGTTCTCCTCCATATTGCCTTTTCTTCAATGTTCTATATTAAAAATATTAACTGTCTGAAAATATCAATCGGTGGTGTTTTAGTGACAACTTCTTAAGCGAGATTTTCGAGCTTCAAATATCTCTTGCCTCAGAAATTAACTTATCAAACTTTTCAACTTCTACTACAGGCGATGTTTTAAATGAGATTCCTGTTAGTTTGTTTAATGCGACAGAAGCGGCAATGGCATTTTCAGAGCTGGGGAACTCCAAGGTAAGAACTAAGTCGTGCTCTCCCATCACAGCGTACATTGATATGACTTTTCCGCTATTCTTTTTGATCAGATCAACCGCTTGATCCGTTCTTTCGGAACTGATTCCCTTTAATGCCTCTGTGGAATATTTTCCAAACATCATGAATATTGGCATGTCGAGTCCTCCATTATTTTGGAATATGTTCTGTTGTTCTAAAATAGATAAAATTGCAAAAGAATCTCAGTCAATAAAAAGCGACTTTCAAGGAATGTTATACCTAAACTTTTTATGACTTTACATTCTAATAACCTGAATCAGCCCTAACTGTTTTACATATCTCAAAAAAACGAAAAAGGCAACCCCCCCTAAAAATGGATTTGCCCTATTGAAAAACGATATCGCAGGAATTTTATCCACTTAGCCCGCTGGGCGTATCCCCAATGCTAAAAGATCTTCCGCATCTCTTACAAATCCCTCTTTACCATCAATTCGCACCTTAAGCCAAGGCATCTCGTCTATGGAAATTACACATTCAGAACCACCTGATTCGATTGAAACCCTTGCATATGCCCATAAGAACTCTACTTTTGTCTCTTTCTTTATAATTACATGTCGCGGTTGAAAAGATATCTCAGGATGTTTAAAAAATCTTACAAAGGTTTCTTTTTCGGAATGTCTTCTTTCAACAATAACATCGAAGGCATTGTAACCAAAAGTCGAATAATAGTGCAATGGCACTACTCTCAGTCTGTCTAATACCTTAACGGGAACAATAACCTCAAACCATCCTGTCCATACTCCGAACTTCATGGTATTACCGTCAAAAAGTCTCAATGCATTCGGATTGCTTCCATGGGGTAGTTCATAAATCTGCCCGTAAACAGTTAAAGGCGAAAATAGGGAAACCAAATGTTCGTCTTTCAATGTGAACACTTGGCATGAAACTCCTGAAGAAGGGGCGCTGGGAGTAACACCGTAATATAGAATTAATCCTATACCCGCGTCTCCCCCAAAGATAAACTCTTTCAACCTTCCCGATTCATTTGATAAACCCTTCCTGCCTCTACTATTAAGAGTATATGCACATATTCCTACGCTCTCGGCAAATCTTCCATTGCCATATTCAACTTCAAACGACTTCTGATAATGAACTTCTCCTTCTTTATCCACAATTGAGAATGACTCAACTGTCTCATCAAAGCCCTTTGAATCACCTTGATATTTCATGATTTTAAGAATTACTGTAAACTCCTTTTCATTTATTTTAAAAGGCCCCATTCTTCTTTCATGGCTTTTGATTTTAACAGTGTGTATCCTTCTGTCCAGATCTTTTGTTGGAGCATCCTGAGCATTTAGAACAATTAAGAATAAGCAGGGCCAGACTACCAATGTCCGATCCAAAACTAACCTCAATATCAAAAATAATTTCTTCAATATAATAGCCATGATGAAATACTTTAATAATTATGTCTTTCAGATTTTGTGTGCAAATAGGGCCTAACGTTTCAACTAATGCGCAGGTGAAACCACGGCTTTCACTTGTGGCGTTCAGTTGGTTGTTGGCTAGTTATCTTGTTGCCCTTTTGTATGAACAGAACCGCCTTGCCGCCCGGCCCTTTGGCCTTGATTAGCTTCCCCCATTGCTGCAGAAAGCGAGAGTCGAAATCGAGTTCAACCTCTGAGAGGGTCAAGAGAATATGACTGGATATGACAGCATTGGGATAGTTCGTTGGAGCGACCATGAGAATCGGGAGTTGCCTCGGCGTCCTCTCATCTGTGGGAAAGGAGTAGATTCCATAACGCCCCTTGGCTTTGTGTGTCTTTCCGTTTTGAACATATTCCCACTCAACAATGTTGTTGACCCGAAACGATATGGACTTGATTGACTGCTGAAGTTCCGGCGAAGGTTGTGCGACATAATATTCGGCGGCAAGCCAATCACCTTGAATTTCTTTTTCGAGTTCGACATATCGTTTGAACTCGGAAGCCAGGAGCGCGGTTGATGAAGCAAGAAGGATTAGAATAATAAGGACCTTTTTCATTGTCGATACAGCCAAAGCTCATGCTAACTTGGTGCGATGCTATTGTATTGATTTTTAAAACCGATCGTTCTCAATCCTGGAAATGTGGCAGATACCATAAATTGTTATTTGGCCTTTACTATTGGAATTTTAGATTCCTTTCCTTGAACGCAACAGAAGATTAACCGATTACGGCTGCATATATCATAGTTGCCAAAGAAATTCAAAATGGACTCTCATTCTTTTTTCAAGGCATTATGGCCGCATTTGCGAAGTTACTAAGCGCGTTCTCAATTTTTTTTATAACTTCAACACAGTCCTTGATCCCATGACGTTTTGCCAAGTATTTTGGATCATTATAGGAAAACCATACCTGCCCCGCTTCATCTTCCCAAATTAGAGCTTTTTGGGGAAGATCAATGGCAACGCTCTGTCCGCATTGCATGAGCGGTGTGCCTACTTCAGGATTGCCGAAGATAATCAATACGGTCGGGCGTAACTTTTTTCCAACCTTTTGTGCTCCTTCTGCATGATTGATTCTTGTAAATACAGTCATGCCTTTCACTGTTAAGGTTTTCTCTAGTCGGTCCGCTGTAACGTTTACATCGTAAGAGCTCTTTATACTAATGAGACCATTATCAGCGATAGCCAACGAAGAGAAAAAAAGAATTGATATGAAACTTAGCAGCAACTTACGCATTTTTTATCCTCCATAAAGAATTAATTGTGAATACCGTTGAACCTAATAATAGGCATTGATTCCCTGGAAAAGAATCACAGCCATAAGATGAAAAAGTGTCGGGAGAAAAATCCCATTGTCCAAAATATCTTGATGTGTTGAAATGTAGTGTAAATAAACAGACCTTGATGCTTATCAAATCTTATGTTATCTTGCCAAAGTTCAACCCGCAGGCAATTTGTTCCGGTTGCATATAGGATACATTGCATGAAGTTACGTCAGGGGGAATTTTTTATTCGGTGATCGCTCTGGCAAGATTTTCAGCTAATTCAGCTCCTTTATCACCAATGGCATCCGGTGTTGTACAGAAAGGTAGAATAAAATTGCCTTTTGCCATCAGCTTGGTATAGTCAGAAAAACCGCTGAAGATACCCTGTATGGCGTCACAATTGCCTTCAATAGGACCAGCGCAAGTAACAAGCAGAGCAGCCGGTTTACCGCCGATTAGGGAGTTGTGGTCAGGCGTGCCATAACCGGTGACCAGGCAAAAATGTCGATCGATCAGGGGCTTTATCTGGGAAGTAAAGCTCCAGCAGTAAAGCGGTGAAGCATAAACAATAGCGTCGGCTTGGATCATTTTATCAAATATGGTCAATGCATCATCATTTTGAGCGCAACCGGGCTCACCCTTTCTTTCCTGACACTTAAGACATCCAAGGCAACCGCCCACCTTATACTGAGCGATGTTAATCCGTTCAACTTCATGCTTTCTTTCGACGTTGCCCTCAAACATTGAAAGTACTTTAGCAGTGTTTCCTTTTTTTCTCGGGCTCCCAAAAATGGTGATAATTTTCATTAAAGTTCTCCT
>JASFHC010000270.1:0-3900 GCA_050123435.1 Desulfobacterales bacterium | reverse complement strand
CGAAAAAGAGTTTAAAAAGAAGTTGGAAGCAAAAAGATCAAAAATCAAGATTAAATACCTGGATTATGACTGGTCTTTAAACGGAAAATAGTTTCCATCCAGAAATGGCCCTTTTTTCAATGAGCGGCGTTCTCCGCGGGTTTCCGACCGCGGCGTACCCAATGTACGCTTCAGCACAAACCCTTGTGCGGCCTTGCTCATCAAAAAGATTGCTATTAAACCTAAATCTTGCAAACCTCAAAATTCGAAAAAAGTTAATGCGGGATTTAGGTTAAGGATGTGCGAAAATGAAGGGAAGCATCAGAGAAGTGGAAGAATGCCTTAAAAAACCTAAAAAAAACTCGAAAGCGGCGATAAAGGCTATTATCTTGGTAGCCTTTATTATTGTGGCCATTTTCTTGATCCGATACACTTCGATTAAAAATTATCTCACGCCAGAAGAGTTGAGTCGTTTCCTTGAGACCGCTGGGTTCTGGGCGCCGCTGATCTATATTGCAATTTACATTGTGGGTGTATGTTTGTTCTTGCCGGGCACCCTATTGACCGGCC
Source organism: Desulfobacterales bacterium (assembly GCA_050123435.1). Taxonomy (GTDB): domain Bacteria; phylum Desulfobacterota; class Desulfobacteria; order Desulfobacterales; family UBA11574; genus S5133MH16. The sequence continues at coordinate 3,351 of JASFHC010000270.1, read as the reverse complement.
TTGGAGCTGCCATATTTGGAGCCTACTGGGGATTTATATATGTATGGATTGGCGCTATGATCGGTGCCGGCGCTGCCTTTTTTATTGGACGAACTCTGGGAAGGGAATTTGCCGCTTCGCTAATCGGGGACAAGCTGAAAAAATATGACGATGCCATCGAACGAAACGGCTTTGCCACAGTCCTGTACTTAAGGTTAGTCTATTTTCCGTTTACACCGATGAATTTTGGCATGGGGCTGACCAAAGTCCGATTTTGGGACTATGTCGCGGGAACCGGCCTGGGCATTATCGTGGGTACGTTTATCTTCACATTTTTTATCGGAACGTTGAAAGAGGTATGGGCCTCCGGAAATTGGGGAGAGCTGATATCCTTTAAAGTTTTCTTCTCCATAGGGCTCTTTATCTTTTCGTTTTTCATCCCCAAAATTATTAAAAAGATTAAAGCCAACCATCTTGGAAAATATGATAAAATCAAGTAAAATTAGACAATTGAAAAGTCGAGGAGTTTTTCTTTTAGAGCCCTAAATTAAGCAGAATGAATGATCAGCAATGAAATCGTACACTGTTTGAATGTATTAGGGATCGTTGCAAAAAAATAGCGCTTCTATGAATTCGTAATGAAAAGATAAAAAATGTTATCACCTTAACCCGTTTATTTAAATATTGATATACTGTTTTTTCGTTGCGAGCCCTTATGCATGAGTTTGTAGGGTGTCGTTGCGGATTATTCATGGAGCGGTTACATTAAAAGAAACTCCCCGACTCCTCAGATAATTTGTCAAGGATTTTGTATTTTACCAATGATAGGTTACCTGAGGAAATATTTCGAAACACAAACCGGTGTGGTAATTTTGGGCCGGAATATGCCGACAAGTTTCAAAGAACATTTGATTGTCTTCACCCGTTATCCGGAACCGGGAACCACCAAGACCCGGCTTATTCCTCTGCTGGGAGCAGAAGGTGCGGCAGATCTTCAGCGCAAAATGACAGAACACACGCTGTTGCAGGTAAAAAGGTTATCAACACGACGTGAATTGAGCGTTGAGATCCGTTATGAGGGTGGAAATAAAAATCTAATCCAAAACTGGCTCGGACAGGATTTTGATTATCGTTCCCAGGGCAGTGGTGATCTTGGAAAGCGTATGAAACGTTCGTTGGAAGAGACCTTTAGAGCCGGGGCAACTAAGGCTGTTATTATCGGTACCGATATCCCGGATATAACACATGGTATCATTCAAAAAGCCTTTGACACCCTTAAACTAAAAAATTTGGTGCTGGGTCCGGCCAAAGACGGCGGCTACTATTTGATCGGGCTACAAAACAATTCCCTATCACAAGCCACCTCTGATTTGTTTACGGGAATAAACTGGGGAACAGGTGATGTTCTCGAAAAGACAATAAAAATTGCAGAGAATTCAGGATTAAGTTTTACGCTGTTGGACGTATTAAAAGATGTAGACCATCCTGAGGATCTTATGATCTGGGAACGGTCACAACATACAAACACTACCGTTTTTAATCCCAATCGCATCTCAATTATCATACCAGCCATAAACGAAGCGGATAATATTGGAAATACCATAGAAAGTATTGGTCCTGGGGATAAAAAAGAGGTCATTGTAGTGGATGGGGGAAGTAATGATGATACCGCATTGATTGCAAAATCACTGGGTGTAAAAGTTATCATCAGCACCCCGCCACGCGCACGGCAAATGAACCTGGGCGCCGCTCTAGCCACCGGTGATGTGCTTGTTTTTCTTCATGCCGATACACGGCTGCCTGAGAATTTCGAAGAATTTATTTTTAACAGCTTCAAACAACCTAAAATGGTTGCCGGTGCATTCGAACTTCAGATGGATTCCCCTATGTCGGGTCTTCGGCTTATTGAGCGCCTTGCAAATTGGCGCTCCCGATATTTGAAAATGCCTTACGGTGACCAGGCGATTTTTCTTTCATCAAAGCGTTTCCATGATTTGGGAGGATTTCCGGATATTCCGATAATGGAAGATTTTGAATTGGCACGGCGTTTGCGGAAACAAGGGAAAATCTTCACTTTACCCGTACCTGTTTTCACATCTCCCCGGCGCTGGAAAAACTTTGGCATATTGAAAACCACGTTAATCAACCAGCTGGTTATTGCAGCGTATGTTATGGGTATTGCCCCGGAAGTGATTGCACAATGCTATGACCGCAGCAAAGGTGTATCTAAGAGGAGGTAAAATATGTACAATTCGGAATTTGAAGATATTACATCCGAAGAATTGAAGCAGTTTATCAAATCCCATAAAGAAAAGGAATACCTGCTTGTGGATGTCCGGACGCCGGATGAATATACAAAAGGCCATATCCCAGGGGCCAAGTTTATTCCCTTGAATGAACTCTTATCCGATTTTTCAGGTTTGCCTGCAAACAGGGATCTTATTTTCTACTGCCACAGTGGGGGTCGCTCTATAGCTGCAGCATCCATGTTTTCTGAAGAAGGTATTACTGAAAAAACGATATACAATCTGGAAGGCGGGATCCTATCCTGGGAAGGCAAGACCCTGAAAGGATTCCCCAAAATACAGGTCTTTGATAAAACCAAAGGACCTGTGGAGCTTTTGCTAACCGCCATGGATTTGGAAAAAGGGGCCTGGCGATTTTATACTTATATTCTAAAAAACTTTGCGGTTGATCCGATTATTCCTACTTTGGAGCAGTTGTCCAAGGCGGAAATCGCACATGCCAGAACCGTTTATGGATTCTGGAAAAAAGTGGCAAGCACTCCCATTGACTTTGACCCACTCTACGAAAGCCTTAAGGGAGAAATCCTTGAAGGCGGGGAAAGCCTTGAGGAGGTGCTGGGATACCTTAAAAATATTGAGGAAAACCTTTGTCTGCGAATTTTAGAACTGTCCATTCACATGGAATACGCTGCCTTTGATCTTTACAAAACCATGGCCGAGCGAGAAAAAGATCAGACGGTCCGGGACAGCTTTTTAGCCATTGCCCAGGCCGAAAAAAGCCATATGCGAATGCTGGTTGGCGCTCTGGATCGGTGCGATTAATAGCGAAATCCGGACACTTATTGACGGTTACAAATCCCATATATATCGAGACCTTTGAAAAATGCTCAATTTTGTTCAAGGTCAAGGAAGGCGAAAATTTTAACCACCCCGGTACGATCTGCTGGACCTACGGGGCAGGCAGGAATACATTGAGTATTTTGAGGATTAAAATTTGAGTCTGACGCAGGAATTGGGCAAAAGGGGGCGTTTTGCAAAGGTCTCGTATCATGAGACAGTTATGTTTCACTGTGTCTCTATGGTTTTTTTTAACCTGCCAGTGAAATTGGATGCCTTCTATAACATA
>JASFHC010000269.1:0-3913 GCA_050123435.1 Desulfobacterales bacterium | reverse complement strand
CTGGATATCGGGTTTTCAAAAACCCAGATTGGCGCCGTAGTAAAATTCTTCGGGTTCTGGGCAACCGTGGCCGGAACTCTGATCGGCGGGGTGATCATGCTTCGCCTTGAGATCAACCGAAGCCTGTGGATTTTTGGGTTTCTACAGGCCCTATCCACCGCCGGTTTTGCGGTACTGGCGCGGGTGGGCAATAGTCTCCCCTTATTGTCAACAGTTATTGCTTTCGAGAATCTCAGCAGCGGTATGGGGACCGCCGCTTTTATTGCATTCATGGCAAGCATTACCCATAAAAAATTTACCGCTACGCAATATGCGCTGCTCAGCAGCCTCATGGGAATTCCCAGGGTGATGGCTTCTGCGCCGACCGGTTTTTTTGTCAAGAGCATGGGATGGGTGGGTTTTTTTATTTCATGTACGCTTATTGCTGCTCCCGGCATGCTTCTTCTTTTTAAATTTGCGCCCTGGAATCCCCAAAAGTCGGGATGAAAATATGGAAAATAAAAAAATCATCGCGAGAATCGATAATCTTCAGCAGATGAGGGAAGAAATCGTTACCATGTCCCCTGAAAAAGCCTTGAACGCTATTTTAGATTCGCCTCAACCTCCTGCACTGATCCATTCCTTCTCTGAAGAGGATTTTTATTTTTTAATCCATGATATCGGGCTCGAAGATTCTCATCCGCTGTTATCCCTTGCATCCCCCAGGCAGTGGGAATACATCGTAGATCTTGAAGTTTGGCAAAGAGATAGAATTGAATTGAAATCGGTTACCCGATGGTTTGACCTATTGTTTAAAGTAGACCCGAATCGTTTTATACAATGGTTCCTCGACCAAAAGACCGAATTCATGGAATTCTATCTATATAAAAACATCGAAGTTAAAATCAGAAAAGAAGATCAGGATCCATCGGAATTTGGCAATGAGTTTTTCACCTATGACGATACGTTTTATGTAAAGTTTCTCGATGATACTTTCGAGCTTGAAACCGAAGAAAACGAGTCGGAAGAAACCATAAAAAAAGATCGAAACGCGTTTCTTTCACAATTTTTCAAGACCCTTGCAATTCTTGACCACATTACATATCAAAAGGTTCTCTTGGAGACTTGCACTGTAATCCCCGCAGAAACCGAAGAAGAAGCCTATCGGCTACGCAATGTAAGATTGGCGGAAAAAGGTTTTCTGCCACATGAAGAAGCGATCGGCGTGTATCAGCCGTTGAAACCGGAAGATTTTAAAAAGCAGGACACAAAATTTACCACGGCAGATCCTGACCGGAAGCTGTTTTTTCCTGTTCCTCTCTATCATTCCGGAATGCTGGAACAAGAAAATCTTTTTACCACTGCCTTAAAAAAACTAGAAATAGGTGATGTTATTGAACAGATACAGACCGAATTTGCGGGACTGTGTAATCTTATCATTTCTGCGGATCGAAAAAATATCAGAGAAAAAGAAGAACTGAAAAATATTGTTAAAAAGGTTTGTGGATATCTGAATATCGGACTTGAACGGTTATCCCCCGAGGATAAGACTCCGGATGCCGGGCACTGCACAATATTGATACGCAACTATCCGCTTTCCAACATTTTCAGGGTGGGATACGGAAGTGCCTTGGAGCTAAAATGGAGGGCCGAGAAATGGCGAGAAAAAAGCTGGTTTGAAAAACAAGGCCTGCTGCTGGGCTTTTGGGGTGAACAATGGCTGGGGGTACTGGGAGGACTGTTGATTAAAAAGCCGCTGTTTTTCGACAACTATAAAACAGGGGTGCTTTACAGGGAATTTATGTCCATGGAAGACATACGGGCTACGGATAATGTATTGAGTGCAATTGTCCTTTTTGACGATCTCTTTTCTTTAATGGCAATAAATCCTGAGCCGGTTATAGACCGTTTTCTCACCTATAAAAATTTTATACTAACGCTCTGGGCAAGAGATTACCTCGGCATGTCAGGGGAAATTGAACCATTACGTCTTGATGAGTTCAAACGCCTATTTGATGATCTCTGGGCAGATAAAAAAAAGCCCTACAAAATAAGACGGTCAATGAAAGAATCGTTTTTGAGCTGGCTTTCAGAGCGAACCGGTTTTGCGAATTACGAAATTTCCCGAAAACTGGGACACACTCTGGAAAATCTTTTCGGCGAAATCCAAAGCGAATACGGTGACGTATCAAGCAAAAATTTAGACCCCACATATATTGATCTTTTTTTGATACAAAGAAAAAATTTAGCCTAAATTCTGCAAGCCTTGTATCGGCCGGATATACAAGAAATCAATCGTGCAGCCGTATTGTAATACTGCAATCGATTGGTAACGCAGTAGATCCGGTTGAGACGAGGCTCCCGAAGGGTTAACTTTTTTCGAAATCTAATACGGATTTCATCCTTATTATTTGACTCGTTATCGGTATGCGGATATTGATAAAAACATCTCGATAGCGCATTGTAATTATTTCAAATCTACTTTTTTGAAAAAAGTTAATTCAGATTTTAGGTAGAAATAAAAAGTGATTAAAATGAACAATAACTTGTCAAATGTTGAAATTTCGGTCCAGGAACTAAAACTTCTGGTTAACACATTAACAAAATCGGTGGCACTGTCTCTTCGAAAGCGATACACTTGGCTGGGAGTGGTCGCCGGATTGTTGATCGGCATCTGTCTCACCCTTGCAATTATCAGTCTGACGGGAAAGGGTGCGGGTAAGATCTCGGAAACCACAGAAACCCTTCTGGAAAACAGCCGGGAAACCTTATCCGAGTTAAAGCAGATAAATTCAAAAATTTCACGGTTAGCTCCTGCGTCCCCTGCGTTGAATGAAAAAAAACAGACAGATAAGAAAATGTCAGTATCAACGGATGTTGTGGAAAAAAAATTAAGTTCGCCAAAGGACATAATTCAACCCGGAATTTATAGAGTATATGTGCATTATACGAATAAAAAAAATGAAAAACTGATGGAAAAACTTTCTGTTTTTTTAACTCAAAACGGTTTCAGGGTAGAAGGAATTCAAAAGGTCAATTATCATCAGCGAGACGTTCGATACTTCCATGATGAAGATAAACAAGGAGCACTTCTTTTACAAAACCATTTAACCGAATTTATTACTCCTTTTACGGATATCAAAAACAACACTATTCGAATCCTAAACTTGAGTTCCAAATTTCCGAACGCACAAAAAAGGGCACTTGAACTTTGGGTAAATTTTTAATCTGTTTAAAAAAACTTGCCGTTCTGGAAAATATAAATGGATAATCACCTAGCAAAAGACGCCCTGCAATTCGCAACTTTTTCCGGAGGCTTCATGTTCCTTATCCTTGGCATCATGATAATATCGGGAATACTGGGTGGTTTGGTGAATTTTTTTCTATCGGAATATCACAAACCTCAGGTTTGCAAAGCCGTGATTGGCGATTGCCTGCTGGGAATTGTTTCAGCGTTAACCGTACCGCTTTTTTTGAACATGATCTCCAGTAATTTGCTCACGGTTGCGCACAAAAAACCGCTCAATCTATTCATCTTCAATGGGCTATGCTTGTTATTTGCCTTTTTTTCTTGCAGATTAAAAGAAAATGTTTTTAATAAGCGGTCCCAAGCAACCGGCCGTATAACCGGAAACTCTGGTAACGCCGATTTGGTCGAAACAGACGATGATGTAACAATCGGCGGCCGAAAAGTTTCAAAGAACCGGCTTGGCCGGGCCGGAATTTCAGAAACTGAATTAAAAATTTTGCAGGTAATGGCGTCCGGAAACCCTGTTCATCAAACCCTGGTGGGTCTGCTGAAAGATCCGGAACTTGAAAAAGAGCCGGTCAATGAAACGCTTTCTTCCCTGATGGCCAAAGGTTTGGTAGAGCAAAAATTAAACAAGGAAAACAAACTTCGTTTATATCTGACGCCAAAAGCAAAACAGATTCT
>JASFHC010000268.1:0-3949 GCA_050123435.1 Desulfobacterales bacterium | reverse complement strand
TTGGAAATATCAACCTGTTTGCGTTCGATAAGGGCCAGGGCTTAAGTGAACACACGGCACCTTTTGACGCGGTGGTCTACATTTTGGACGGCACGGCTGAAATCACCATCGGCGGCCAAACGCAAAATGTTTCCGCCGGTGAACTGCTGATTATGCCGGCCAATATTGCCCATGCGCTTCAGGCAAAAGTACCGTTTAAAATGTTGTTGGTGATGATCCGTGGAGAGTAAAGGGTTGAGGTCAAACCTTGATGCTTGATTAAAAAAACACAGGTAAGGGTTCATAGGTTCAAAGGTTTCCGATTCAAGGTTAACGGCCGCACCATTTTTTCATATTTTCTTATTCGCCTTAGCCTGAATGCCCTGTTGATTATTGGAGTGAAACAAAAATCTCGCCCGGCGTGGCTACAGGGATCTTCATTGTTAAGAACCGATTTGATTCCGATGTGTTGTGGGAAAAAATAAACTTTATGTGTGGAAGATTCGTTCAATACAAAAAATGGCTCTAGAGAAACAAAAAGCATGATTAAAGAAATGGTATGGAATAAGTATTTGCAAGAGGAAGAATTGGATAACTATCCGGAGATTGTGAAATTATTCGATTCTGGTTCAGAAGCGATTAAGTTAGTTAAACAGTTGTTGTTAAATGATCGAGCATTAAGACCGGTGTTTATGCAGGTATTGCCTGAGGAGAAAACAGGAAAGATGGAAATCTGCAATAAAAAGTTAGCTGCGGAAAAGATAAAAGGGGATAAGACTCTTGCTGATTATATTATGGAAAACAAAGGAATTTTTCTCTGTGGTAAGCCTAAGGTGGCAAATGAAATATTGACGAGAAGGGGTAAAATTATTGTTGCGATGACGGATAGACATTATGACAAGGCGCAGTTTTCGGTTGCTAACCTACGTCAATGTTATATTCCTTTACCTGATAGAAGATTATTAACATTCAAATCATCCGGTTTATTTCATGATCCGGTTTCTAAACCGCATAATAAGAATTCAATAAAATTTACTGGAATTGGAGATAAGATAGATAAAAATAATGCTTTAACATCATTTGAAAAATTAGGCCCTTACAGTGAAGGGTTTATTGATTTCTTGGCATATCAACCATTGTATAGTCTACCTGATGGAAAGGGTAATTTTGAAGAAGCTGAATATGAAAATGATGGGAAAAAAGCGCTACCATATTTAATTGTTAATTGTGCAATCAGCCCTCATAGGATATCAAAGATTTCGCAGCTAGATGATCCAGGACTATTTAGGTTGCGACAAAGGATTTCTCCGTTATTAAGAGATCTGGCAATAAAAAGGCAAGGTTTAGGGAGAAAACTTATGCCAGTTTTAGAAAGGTTTTTTAATTCGGGGGAAGAAGTTATACCCTTTGAAGATTATTTGCCGTTTATAGCCGAAGAGATAGGGATAGGTACCGCCCGGAAACAAAACCACGAATTATTTCATGTTACTTTTCATGAACAAGATGTGAATATGGGAGGCCAGATTTGTGATCGTGAAGAGATGCACACCTTTGAAAGCTATTTCAAAAAGAATAAAATTAAATATGTTGATCCATTTTTTGAGATAATAAAAGAGACTCATATCGGGATAAGGGATATGATTTCAGCTGTAGGTGTCATAAAATTTTTATATAAAAGCAAAAGAGAATGGAAAGGGAACAGGTTAGAATTATTAGAAAGTTTTTTTAGAGCTTATTTTCGGCGGCTTTCTTATATTTATTTTGAACGTTGGGAGAGTTTGATTGATTATCTTGGCAATGTAATCACTTTTTATTTTGATCGGGATGATGTACTCGGACAAGATGGATTAAAAAAATTAAGAGAATGGTATAGACTAGAAAAAGAAAGAAGGAAGAAAAGCAAAGGGATATCGACAAGGATGAGTGACTCTAACCTAATATTACGGTATTCATGGAAGCCAAAGCCATAATAGACGCGGTCCTTGATTTCGATCAGTGATTTAGGGAACGCTGGTGATAGGTTGATATTTGATCTAAAGGATTTTTTCGGGAATGTAATATCCATTATGAGACCTTTGGAAAACGCCCCCTTTTGCTCAATTGCCGAGTCAGGCTCAAATCGACCACCCGGAGAGATAGAATAATGCTGGAAATAACCATTCATGATATCAAGGGAAATTGTCCTGTTCATAGAATAGGAGATAAAATAATAATCAAGAATCCAGAGATAAAACTGGACGAAACTGATGCGTTATGTACCCATGCGCTTCCGACAATTTTGCATTATGTTTTGATATTGGAACATAACTGGTGTCCCTTCAAACTTGGTTTAACAAAAGAGGATGATCAGGATAATGCCTATATTCAATGTCTGGATCCTGGACAACCTTATACGGATGGCGGCACTGTGATTTTTAGAATAAGGAAAATTAAATAGGATGATGTTTAACACTATCAAACCGATTGAGGTCAACAGTAATGATTAAAAAAATCATATGCGGCGGACAAACCGCTGCTGATCAGTCAACACTGAATATTGCAATGCTAGGGATTATTATATGACATCAGAAGATTTGAGAAATTTTTGGGGAAATCATATCAACATCCAGATTGATGAAAAAGATCTTGATTTTGTAAAAGCAAAGGATATTGCAAAAGAAAAGGCAAGGGAATTGGCCGCAGATCCAATGTTGCTATCATGGTATAACGGGAAAACTGGAGAATATTTCCCGAAATATGAGTGCGGTGCTTGGGACAAGCCGGTATGGATTATATTTGCGGAATCAAGAGGTGCTGATATTGCAATCAATATTAATGATGGGCAGTACGTATTTCTTTATCTTTCTCTGATGTAAAAAAAAATAATGCGCTAAACATCAGGGTCGCATTTTAATTATTCACTATCCCAGACGCGACACCATGAACTTATTATAACCTACAGGAAATTGAGGCCGCGGAAAGCAAAACGAAAATAAGAAAAAGTACGATGAGATATCCGAAAAGGCCTATGCTTTCAAAATCACGGTTCATTGCCGGCCTCCAATGTCCTTTGCGGTTGTGGTATCAGTGTTACCGTTCCGAACTGGCGACAAAACCGCCACCAAGTCAGCAAGCACTTTTTGATACGGGACATGAAGTGGGAAGATTGGCCACGTCCTTGTACATAAACGGTGTCCGTATTCAAGAGAGTTACCTTCATCACGCCGAGGCTGAGAAATCCACCCGTAACGCCATGAGAAATACAAATGTCGCGGCAATTTATGAGGCGGCATTTACTTACAATAGAATCCGGATTCGGGTTGATATTTTGGAGAGAAACGACGCGACATCATGGAACCTAATTGAGGTGAAGTCCTCGACATCCGTCAAAGATGTATATAAACCTGATCTTGGAATCCAATATTATATTCTGAAGGGATTGGGCATGGAAATTTCCAGTGCCGGTATTTTGCACATTAATAATGCATATGTCTATGATGGAAACCTGCTTGATCTTAATCAGCTTTTTTATTTTTCTGATTTGACCGAGGAGACCGTAAACTGTCAGGAAGAAATTATCTCCCAAATTAAAAAATTACAAAACATTCTTTCATGGGAAACTCCGCCTGATATTCGTGCGTCCAAGCATTGCATGACCCCTTACACGTGTGAATTTTGGGAGCACTGCACATCAGATATGCCTGAATATTGGGTGATGGGTTTGAGCGGGATGACTCAAGATAAATTTGAACAACTGATGGAATTGGGTGCAGAGGATGTCTCAGAAATTCCAGAGGAATTTCCACTCACTGCTCTCCAGGAAAGAATCAAAAAATGTGTTGCGGATGGCCAAGAGTTCATAGCACCTGAACTTGAGGACGAGCTAATGGATGTCCAATACCCGATGCATTTCCTTGATTTCGAAACATTCGCATCGGCGATTCCCCGCTATCCCAACACTCGGCCTTACCAAACCGTACCCTTTCAATGG
>JASFHC010000267.1:0-3949 GCA_050123435.1 Desulfobacterales bacterium | reverse complement strand
CCATAATCACGGGTACGTCGCTCGGGAAACGCCGTAACCGATCCATAATCAGTTTAGCGCTTTTGGTTTGGACCGAGGTATCAAAATCAAAATGGGTATTGACACAAATGATCATGTGGTTGCCGCTTTTGAACATACCGATAGTGCATTGCCTCGGCCAGCGGCTTTCCCGAAAACGGCTCGGTATGGTAGGTGTTGGACTCAAAAAGAAATGCTCTTGATAGATGCAGGTCCAGGTTTTCTTAAAAAAGATAATGATGTCTTGCCAGAAAGACGGTGATGGACGACGCTTGCCGATAAAATCGTAATCCGTCAGCATCTCATTCAGAAAATCTGTCTGGAACTCATTCGCTTCCTGAAAACCGATAAAGTCTGCACGATATTTTTCAAAAAGGTAGGGAAAAACTTTCTTGCGGTATTGCCAGCTATTGGGTCCGTCGTCCGCCAATCCAAAACGCAGGTTTAATGTCAAAACAGAAATCATGGGTTTATTTTTTTTCTATATGCCAATGACGATGAAATCGTAAAAAGTCAACATTAAGACGGCAAAGTAATTATGTGCGCCGCAGTGAACACGAAATAAAGCGCAACGCAGAAATTGGACTTTTTACGAAGCCATCAATGACGATTAACCTCAAGAAGATCAAGATATCTCGCAACATCGAATCTGATATTTATAAAGTTGCTGAATGTGACATCATAAAACGGCAGGTTTGATTTCTGCCTGATGACTTCAAATATTGCAAGGTAATTAAGAAGAATCCTCTTTTGCCATTTAAGCCCGATTCGATATGCTAATTCCTTAATATCTTCCTTTTGACCCTCGATTTCAAGAAAGTCACCATACGGCATTGTATCCAGACAAAGATTGGTACTGTTTAACATAAAAGTTTCACGCCATTTCTCGTACACCTGTTCTTCCCTGAACCCCAAAGATTCCAGAATATGTTTCATAGTGGTAAAATCGCTAACTTCAACTTCCAGCTCTCTTAATATTTTAAATTGATGGTCTTTAAAAGCAGGCTCGTCTTTAAAAGTAAGGGTTATTTTTCTATCTCGGCGGAGCCGCAGAAGAGATTTTTTTTCAATCAGACGGTTATCGGCATCCTCAAAACGTATATTTGTTTCAAAAACCCGTCCCCTGGATACCGCACCGAGCGCAAGAATCCGGTCACGTATGGAGTCCATATCCGATAAATAAAATTTTACTTCGATTTCCAAATGCTCCATGGAAACATCTCCATTACATATTACCTGATATTCGGTTTATATTAGAAATAATTGCTTGTGTCAATTTGCGAAGACAATTTTTCCCTTGACACGAACACGATTTTTATTTACACATCTTAGTTTCTATATTCAGAGGAGAAAATCATAGTGAAAAAATATACATATAGTGCAAAAAATACCGACAACAAGGGCAAATGGTATGTTGTTGATGCTCAAGATCAGGTTCTTGGTAGACTTGCCAGTACCATAGCTGCCCGCCTGAGGGGAAAACACAATCCTCTTTATACCCCTCACGTTGATACCGGTGACTGGGTTGTGGTTGTAAATGCGGATAAGGTTGTCATGACTGGAAAAAAATGGCAGCAGAAACAATATTATCGGCACAGCGGTTATATCGGAGGGCTTAAGACGATTACTGCTCAGAAACTTTTGGAAAAAAGGCCTGAAGATCTTGTTCGTTTTGCCGTCAAGGGTATGCTGCCAAAGAACAAATTGGGAAGAAAGCTTTTCAAAAAATTGAAGGTTTATTCGGGCAATCAGCACCCTCATGAGGCCCAGCAACCGGAAATTCTTGAACTTTAGAAGAGCAGGTTAAATTTCTTTAAGTATCGAGGAATTAAATGGATAAAGAAAACGTTTATTATGCTACGGGAAAACGAAAGAGTGCTATCGCGAGGACCTGGATAATGCCGGGGAGCGGGGAAATTACCGTTAATGGTCGTCCCATGGATGATTATTTCATGGTTGAGGTTGTAAAAACAATTGTAAAACAGCCCCTTATATTGACCAATACTCTTGGATCATTTAATGTAAAAGCTCGTGTTACCGGTGGAGGTTTTTCAGGACAAGCCGGTGCCATTCGACATGGCATCACCAAGGCTCTAATATTGGCGAACCCTGAGCTTAGGAAGGCATTGAAAAAAGCCGGCTTCGTTCGGCGTGACGCCAGGATCAAGGAAAGGAAGAAATACGGCCAGAAAGGTGCTCGGGCACGGTTCCAATTTTCAAAACGATAACATGTATTATATTCTTCATTTCCGGAAGGGAACAGGGAACACCCTGTTCCCTCTGTTTTTACAACCAAAATAAATTTTTCAAGAGAAATTCGGGCTAACGATTCTTCCACTCAGGCTCCCTTTTTTCCAGAAAAGCCGACATACCTTCCTGTGCATCTTCGGCAAAGCAGTTCATGACAATTGCTTGGGTTGCAATATTGTAAGCTGACGGGGTATCCAGGTCCACCTGGTTATAAAAAGTTCGCTTTCCGAAGGCAAGAGTATACCGGCTGTATTGAGCGATTTCCATAGCCCAGTTCCTGGCTTGTTTCACAAGTTTGTCCGGAGCAACTATTCTGTTTATGAGTCCGAACCGTTCCGCCTCATCGGCTGAAATAAAACGACCTGTCAAGAGCATTTCCAAAGCCCTTCGTCGTCCCACAGCACGAACCAGGGGAACCGAGGGGGTGGAGCAGAAAAGACCTATTTTTACACCCGGAGTGGCAAACTGCGCCCCGGTTTCAGCAATGGATAGGTCGCAGGCGGCAACCAGTTGGCATCCCGCTGCCGTTGCGATGCCGTGAACCTGAGCAATCACCGGCTGCGGCAGTTTGAAAAGCGTTTGCATCATCTCTGCGCATACGGAGAAAATCTGGTGAAAATGTGTGACATCCAGGTTTGCTCCGACCATTTCCTTAAGATCATGCCCTGCACAAAACGCCGGGCCGTTTCCTCGGATAACAACCACACGGATATCATGATCTTGTTCAATAATTTTAAGCTTATCCAGCATATTTTTCATCAATTCCAGAGAGAGTGCATTCCGTTTCTCAGGCCGATTTAACGTAAGCCACGCCACGGGGCCGTCTTTATCCAGCAATACAGGTTCCATTTTATAGCCTCCTTGCAACAATTTGAACGTCGAACGTCGAATATGGAAGGCGCTTCGCTTTGTCTTTATTCTATCGCGGCCTTCCAGCATCTTACAAAGTGTTTTTCCCCGACTTTTTCAAAGCCGATTTTTTCTTCCAGACAGCGGGTCTCCCCCACGGGACACCTTCCTCGGAAGCGGCATCCCCTGGATGTCGTCAGAGAATCAGAAGGATCCGGTTCCAGAAGCTCTATTTTTCGTCTTAACCCCGGCAAGGGATCGGGAATCGCCGAAAGAAGGGACAGGGTATAGGGGTGACGGGGATTTTCAAAAAGTTCCTCCGCGGATGCGGATTCCATGATCTGCCCCTTGTACATGACAGAAATCGTGCTGCACAGATAACTCACTACATTGAGATCGTGAGAGATAAAAAGATAGCTTAATCCCAGGCAGTCCTGAAGATCCTTTAAAAGGTTAATAATCTGGGCCTGTATGGATACGTCCAGAGCCGAGATCGGTTCATCACATACAACCAGTGAGGGGTTTACGCTTAGGGCACGTGCGATGCAGATGCGCTGGCGCTGTCCGCCGCTGAATTCATGGGGATATCGGTCTGCGCTGTCCGGAGACATGCCCACCATTTTGAGAAGTTTTTCAAGGCGCTCTTTTCGCCTTTCACCCCTTTTCATACCCAAAATTCTCAGTCCTTCCTCAATGGACAGGCCGGTGGTCATCCGGGGATTTAATGAGCCGAACGGGTCCTGAAAAACGATTTGAATCTCTTTTCGAAGGGGTTTCATATCCTTTTCGGTTAATTTACCGATATCAGTCCCTCGAAAGATAATTTTTCCGT
>JASFHC010000266.1:0-3951 GCA_050123435.1 Desulfobacterales bacterium | reverse complement strand
GGGCTGAAATGGATTTTTCCGTGTTGGATTGTGCTGCTCCCCAGAATGGTCCGCTGGAGGTCCTGGTAAAGCGAATTATTTGCCAGATTGTTATGTGCATGTGCCATCAGATTTTTAGTGAACTGGATTCTTTCCGTCAGATGGCAAGTGGCGCAATCATCCGGACTGACCACCACATGGATTTCATAACCGTTATGCTCGATGGTATCTGCATGGGCGTCGGACCTGAGCGTATGACATTCGGCACAGCCAACGACATGATTTTGTAGGGATTCGGCTATGGATGTGTTGGATACCCTTCGCGCAAGTTTGTCAACTTTCACGGCCTGTTTTGGTGTCATCTTAGCGTGACGGCTGTTGCGCCAGTCCTGAATGATCCCCGGATACAATTCACTATGACAGTCCAGACATTCCTGAGTGGCTTCGCTGATGGGCGCTTGGCCGGCCGATGCCAACGTCACATGTGACAAAATCAATATAATACCAATTATTGTCAGGATGAATCGCTTCAACATGTCCACCTCCATTATTTCTTTTTTTCTCTAACGATATCCTTCAACGCCAGTAATGTTTCGATGCTTGGATGATCCGAAAGGTCTTTTGAATAATGCGCATAACGGATATAACCTTCGGTATCTATCAAAAATACACCGGTCAGCTGCATCACATCGCCCTGCGGCACGCTCGGTGTATGTCCCCTTGACAGAGCTTTCAGTCCTTTCAACAAAACGGCCGGCGATACCATACGGCTAACGGAACTTCTTCCAAGACCATATATCTGATACAGCTTTTTTTCGAGGTCGCAGATGATGGGAAACGAGAGAGAGAATTGTTTTCGAAATGCTTCCGCCCGATCAGGGGCTCCCAGACCCACAAGCACAACCTGCATACCTATGTCTTCAAACTGTGCTTTGGAGCGATGCAACTGCACCGCTTGCTCACGGCAAAAGGGTCAACCGAAATGTCTGAGGAAAACAAGAAGCAGGGGATGTTTCTCCCACCGGTCGCTGAGACGGCGGTTCGTGCCGTCGGAAAACGTCACCTTTGCATCCATAGCATGTTGATAGGGTTCCGTTGAGGCCATTTGCGTTCTCTTTCATGATGATAAATTTAATATTTGAGTATCAGTTATCTTTATCGTAGCATATTCTCAGAAAAGTGCAAACAGCGGCTCTGACCGTGTCATTAAATCTGCTTGCATTTTGTGGAATCGGTAAAATAATATAAGAAAACCGGTCTAAAATCAATAAAACCGAATAAGTGAAACCATATGATGAAGGAGGTAAACCATGCTTAAATTAGGTGAAAAAGGCGCGATACTGCAACGTGACAACAAAACCTATGCGGTAGCTCCCCATATTCCCTGCGGTGTTGTCACCCCGGAGCTGCTTCGAAGGATCGCCGATGTTGCCGAAAAATATAATGCTCAAGCCATCAAGATTACCGGGGCAACACGCATTGCTATTGTCGGGCTTGAGGAGGAACATATTGATCAGGTTTGGGGTGACCTGAAATTGGATAAAGGTGCTGCTGTGGGACTCTGTGTTCGCAGCATCAGAGCATGTCCCGGAACCACGTTTTGCAAGATCGGTCGACAGGACGCCTTGGGAATCGGAATGGAATTGGATCAGCGCTATCATGGCAAAGAATTGCCCGGCAAATTCAAAATGGCCGTGTCCGGCTGTCATCTGAGCTGTGCAGAATCATGGGTGCGAGATATTGGCCTGATCGGCAAAAAAAGTGGGTGGCAGGTAATTATCGGCGGTAACGTGGGCGCCGAGCCACGGATTGGCGAAGAAATCACCTCGGGCCTGGATGACGATCAGGTATTGCAAGTGGTAGATAAGCTTGTTCAATATTATCAAAAAAACGCAAATAAAAATGAACGTCTCGGCAAACTGATTGATCGTATTGGCATGACTCCGTTTAAAGAGGCCGTCACCTGACGCATGAACTCATGAAGGGGTCATCGGGCGGACATGAGAAAGAGGTTATATGATCTTCTAACGAGTTGTGCCAACTGAAGGGTATGTGGGTTATGCTTTCTGTTTATACCCACATCCTTTGGTATGACACGAAAGAAACGTCCCTTGTTTTTTGGTGGTTTTTTCAAGTAGAAATTCGGCTCCGCATTTGGGGCATTCTCTATCCACAGGCTTGTCCCATAGGGCAAAAGTGCAGTCGGGAAAATTGCTGCAGCCATAGAATATTTTACCCCGTTTGGACTTGCGCTGCACAAGAGTGCCCCCACAGTCTTTCTCGGGACAAGTGACGCCGGTTGTCTTCCCGCCGTTGTCAGAGGCAATCGAATGTGTGTTTTTACAATCCGGGTAACCGCTGCAGGCATAAAACGTACCATATTTTCCCTGCTTAATGAGCATGGGTCTTCCACATTTTTCACAGACTCTGTCGGAAGTTTCGTCAGAAGACGGCTCAACAGGATGTATTAGCCCTTTTTCATCCCGGGTGTAGTTTCGGGTATACGTACATTCCGGATAGTTGCTGCAACCCAGAAAATGTCCGTTTTTGCCGATTCTGATCGTCAGTTTTGAATTGCATTTGGGACAGACCAGATCTGTTGACATACCCACGGCCTTTAAACTAAGCATGTCTTTCGAAGCGGTTTCAAGTGCATTTTTAAAAGAGTCGTAAAAACGTGCTAAAATCTCTAAAGAATTGACGTCTGAAGTTTCTACTCGGTCCAGGTTATCCTCCATTTTGGCGGTAAATTCCACATTGAATATCTCAGGGAAGCTTTGCACCAGCAGGTCGTTTACGATAAATCCAAGCTCGCTGGGCGTAAAATAATTTTTAACGATATCCACGTATCCCTTTTCTCTGATTGTAGAAAGAATGGCAGAATAAGTGCTGGGGCGGCCGATTCCGTTTTCTTCGAGTTCTTTGACCAAAGATGCCTCCGAGAACCTCGGGGGTGGCTGAGTAAAATGTTGTTTGGGCTCTAATTTGTTTAGCTTCAAAACCATGCCTTCATCAAGTTCAGGAAGGTCATGTTTTGTCTGCCGGTTTTTGCTTTCGATCTCCTCGTCAACAGACAGGTAAAGTGCCATGAAACCCGGAAACTTAACGGTTGATCCGCTTGCGGTAAACTGGTAGGCTCCGGCTTTTATCGATACCGAGGTCTTATTGATAAGGGCCTGTTTCATTTGCGATGCAACAAAGCGATCCCAGATAAGCCGGTATAGGGCAAGCTGGTCTTTGGAAAGATACGGGGTTATTTTTTCAGGGGTATTAAAAACCGATGTGGGCCGTATGGCTTCATGGGCGTCTTGGGCCTTTTTTCGGTTTTTGAAAAACCTCGGCTTATCCGGAGCATATTTTTCTCCGAATCTTTCCCGAATAAGTTCTAAAGCCTCAAAAGCAGCTTCCTTTGCAATACGCGTGGAATCGGTGCGCATGTAAGTGATAAGCCCTTCGGGCTCACCGGGTCCAAAATCTATACCTTCGTAAAGCTGCTGTGCGATGGTCATGGTCTTTTTAGCCGTGAATCTTAACTTACGTATGGCTTCCTGTTGGAGTTTACTGGTAATAAAAGGCGGAAGAGGGTTTTTTTTTGTGGTTTTCTTCTGAACTTTTTCCACTGTGAATTTTTCTTCGGACAGCTCATCCACGATAGAGCTCGAGGCGGTCTCGTCGGGAATTTTAATTTTTTTCCCCTTCTTTTTAACCAGCTTTGCCGTAAATGGCGGAGGTGCGTTGTCCTCAAGGTGAGCCGTTATGGACCAATACTCTTGGGATTCAAAGGCCTGGATCGCCCGTTCCCTTTCACAGATGATTCGCACAGCAACGGACTGCACCCGCCCGGCACTGAGTCCACCTTTTACTTTGCGCCACAATAAAGGAGATACCTGGTATCCCACAAGTCTGTCGAGAATCCTTCGAGCCTGCTGGGCTTCATACTTGTTACGGTTGAGATCTTCAGGGGATGCCATA
>JASFHC010000265.1:0-3993 GCA_050123435.1 Desulfobacterales bacterium | reverse complement strand
CACCGCGCCCTTGACTCCTTTTTGGCCGCACTCCTCCACAGCTTGAGGCACAAATCGGGCCGGAATAATGATAACGGCCATGTCCGGCGCTTCTGAAATATCTTTAACGCTCACATGGCAGGGGATGTCCAGGATTACATCGGCCTTGGGATTGATGGGGTAAACATCTCCCTGAAAGTCGCTGTCCAGAATGTTTTTCATAATTTCATGACCCAGTTTGTCCGGGCTGGTGGACGCCCCGATCACCGCGATGCTTTTGGGTCTTAAAATGGAATTTAACCGGCTTACGGGATCTGATACCGCCATGACCTACCTCCTAAGTCCTTGCCTTTTTTGCCACCCGACTGTTGAATTTTTCGGCATTGATGATAAAACGCTGGTGGGTTGCTTCGCCGATCTTGTCCACTTCATCAAACCCTTCCACCTCAAAGGTAAGTTTGGCACCATCCACCTCGGTCAAGCTGGCGGTGAACCGAACCTTCATACCCAGGGGCGTAGCTGCCATGTGTTTAAATTTCATTCCGATTCCAACGGTTTGCTCGCCTTCAGCCAGGTGAGGAAGAACCAGATCCGCACAAACTTCCTCAATATGCCCCACCATGGCTCGAGTGGCATATACGTTGGGCACATAAGGGTAGACTTTTTGAGCGGACATTTCCTCCGTTGTTTCTCTCTCTATTTGGTGAGTCATGCCTACCTTTAATTCTTCAGTCATGGTTTTCCTCCAAAAATAATTATACATTAACGAAATAATTGCTAAACGAAATTCAAAAAAAAAATAGTATTTCAATTTTTTTGCATTAAGTCAATAAGCATTTTACTGGGTTTCGAAGGGAATGGATCATACGACTTCAGGTTCTGACTCAGCTGTCAGCCCAAAAAGGATTTCTCGGAAGTGGGGGTGACCCAGCAACTGCTCTCCGGTTCCAACAAGGGTGATTTTTCCATTTTCGATAAGAAACGCTTTGGTGGCCACCCTTAGTATTCGGCGTACATGCTGACCGGCCAGAAAAAGAGTAATTCCGTGACGACGAATCCTCTTCAACGTATTACAGAGACGGTTCACATCTTTTGGGGCCAGACCCAGAAAAGGATCGTCCAGCAGGAGAAGGTGCGGATCGCTCATCAACCCGCGGGCAATCGTCAGCATTCTTTTTTGCCCTCCACTCAAGGTTCCTGCCATCTTCCGGCGTTTATCCGCCAGTACAGGGAAGATTTCGAATACAAAAGACAGCAGGTCGTTCTTTTTCTTTCTGGCGATATATGCGCCCACTTCCAGATTTTCCAGCACACTCATCAGAGGAAAAACGTTCATGCCTTCGGGAACATAAACCAGACCCCTGCGAACCACCTCGTGTGCCGGAAGCGTCTGAATAGGCTCCTGTTGATAGGTGATAACGCCCTGAATCGGGCGCAGTATACCGGCAATCGCTTTCATAACCGTGGTCTTGCCGGAACCGTTGGGACCTACAATGGAAACAATCTGGCCGGCACACACGGTCAGGTTAACCTGTTTTAACACTCGGATGTCCCTATAATACACATTCAGATTGCAGACCTTCATTAGCGGTTTGAGAGTATCCATATTCAACCTTTCTCTGAGACCTTTGACTCTTGTTGTCCGGTCCTATTCAATCTTTCCGGTGTTGCAGGCCCAGGTAAGCACGGCCCACCTCCCGGTTTTTCATGACTTGACTGGGCGGGCCTTCCGCAATCTTTTCTCCATGATCAAGGACCAGAAGACGGTCAGAAACTTTTAAGCTTAAAGTTAAAAAGTGATCAATAATCAAAAGGGTTACCCCCCTTCCGCGAACCCGGTTAATCAATTGCACTGCCTGTTTCACTAATACAGGGCTGAATCCCGCAGCCACTTCGTCCAAAAGTAGCAGTTTCGGACGGGTGGCAAGCGCACGAGCCAGATCGAGCCGGCGTTTTTCACTGAGCGTAAGATCCTCGGCAAGAGTTTCGGCTTTATGAGGAATACCCACTACTTGTAGGAGTTCCTTTGCCATTTGCACATCTTCAGGCCGTGTGCGAAGACGAAAGCCTTTACCAAAGAGGTGTCCAACCAGTATGTTGTTCAAAGCGGTCATCTGAATAAACGGTCGTGACGACTGAAAAGTTCTGCTGATTCCCAAGCGGCAGATACGGTGAGGTTTGAGACCGTTGATCTTTTTACCTTCAAACAGGATGTTGCCGCTGCTGGGTTTTAAACGGCCGCTGATAATATTGAACAAAGTTGTTTTTCCGGCGCCGTTGGGTCCCACCAGTCCGACGATTTCTCCTTGGCTGATGGAAAAATCGATTCTGTTCAGCGCATTAAAATCGTTGAATCTCTTAGTAATTGCTTGAAGTTCTAATAGTATCATCATATGTTTCGCAACGTTTTAGCCAGCATGAATTGGGGGAAAATCCGAGATCCGGCAACCCTATCGTTTTCTGAAGCCAATTAACTGTATCAGAAAAATTGTGATCGATGAAACAATTTTTAACTAGTGTCCATCCGGAAATGGCAGATTTTGGTTTCCGACAAGGCCCGAGCGAATTTTCAACCGCAGGCATAGCGTGCTATTTCGAGGATTGAAAACGAGCGAGAACGCCGCTGGGGGCCGAAAGATGCCATTTATGGATGGATACTAAGCAAATTGAACGTTTTCTTATCAAAGGATAACCCTTGACAATGCTGCGCCAGTTATATAGTAAGACCGAGATTAATAATATGTTAAAAAGTTTGTAGATTATAGATTACAAAACCAATGATGAAAGGAGATTCGAACATGAACATTTTGTTTTTTGGGCCAAACGGCAGCGGCAAAGGAACCCAGGGAGCCATTTTAAAGGATAAATATAATACTCCTCACATTGAGTCCGGAGCTATTTTTCGTGATAATATCTCAAAAGGGACCGAACTTGGCACAAAAGCCAAAGAATATATCGACAAGGGTGATCTGGTACCTGATGAGATTACCATCCCAATGATACTCGACCGTCTCAAACAGGATGATTGTAAAGACGGTTGGCTTCTGGACGGGTTTCCAAGAAACAAGAACCAGGCGATCAAACTTGATGAATCACTAAAAGCGGCCAATATGGGGCTCGATATTGTCGTGGAAATAATTCTGGACCGAGAAATTGCAAAAAACAGGATCATGGGGCGCAGACTCTGTGTCAATGATAATAACCATCCCAATAACATCTATATTGATGCCATCAAACCTGACGGGGACAAATGTCGTATTTGCGGTGGTGATTTAAAGACCAGAGATGATGACCAGGATGAAGATGCAATCAACAAACGGCACGGTATATACTATGACACCGATACCGGAACCCTTGCATCCGCATACTATTTCAAAGACCTCGCTGCCAAAGAAGGTTCAATGAAATACATTACGCTGGACGGTGCACCGAGCGTAACAGAAGTTACGGCAGAGCTTGTTTCAAAATTGTAAAATTTAATAAGCACGACTTTTAAAAATCCCTATCTCGTAAGACGAAAAATTTGTCTTAAAAAATAAAAGCCTGTGTGGCGGATTATGATTTATTCTTAAATATATTATAACACCGGATTAATTCTCCAAAAATTATCCGGGCTGTTATTTGTAATTCTTAAATGTGTCCGTGATCTGATTTTTAAGTCCGGACACATTTTTTTGCAAAATTTTTGGCTGAATGTTTTTTTTACCACATAATAAATATTTTTCCTTGCCAATTAGTAGATTTATATATATAAAAATAAGTTTAATATTGAGAAAAAAATAACCATCGGAAATTATTCTAATTTGAGATTAACGTCGGGATTAGGTAAAAGGGAGATTTTTTCAAGATCTTTAATTTGCCGCTGATGGAAAAAAGGAGGCGAATAATTTGAAGGATATTCAGGTCAAGGTTTTTGACAATGACCTTGAAAAAGCAATGCGCATTTTGAAAAAAAAGGTTCAAAATGACGGGCTTTTTAAACGATTAAAAATGAAGAAAGCTTATGAAAAACCG
>JASFHC010000264.1:0-4000 GCA_050123435.1 Desulfobacterales bacterium | reverse complement strand
CTGCCGATCAAAAGGAGGAAAATAATGTCAGTTTTTGCAGCCACTAAGATTGCAAAAGATATTGTCTGCAGACAATGTCTGAACATGGAGGAAATGGTTACGGCCCAGAGAGGCATAACCGATCCAGTGTCCAATGAAGAAGTTGAGGAAAAAGAAATTCTCTGCGCTCGGTGCGGTAAGAAAATCGAGCCGTTCAGACCATTTTAGCTTTAAGATCAGGCCCTCCGGGTTCCCGGGGGGCCAACTTTTCTTGTCAAACCCTTACCTGCTGACCACTGCCCCCCAAACCTCTGACCCCCCCACTTTTTTTCATCTTCATACTTGAAAGCAAAAATACCTCGTGTCATACTCTTGGAAATGATGAACATCTGAACATCGAACGTCCAACGTTGAATATCGAATAATGATGTCGCTTCGCTCCGTAATTTAATTTTATCTTTTTCCTAAACCATTTTTCGCCGTTCAACATTGATTTTTTTCATTCACCATTCGATGTTGGACGTTCGATGTTCGATGTTCAGTCCGTTCAATGTTCATCTTTAAAATAGTTGTAAAAATTATGAGACCTTCAATCAAATGAAATCTTTCTATTTACTAAAACCTTATCTGTTGGAAAGGCGATTTTTCATCTTATTGGGCCTTGCCTGTTTGATTACGGTAGATTTTTTGCAGCTTTTTATTCCCCGAATCATAAAATGGGCGGTAGACGATCTGACTGCTTACCGGGTCGATATCCTAACCCTTTTAATTTATGCGCTTTACATCGTGGGAATTGCGGTTTTGATCGGTATGTTTCGCTATCTGTGGCGACGCTGTCTCATCGGCACGTCTCGGCGGGTTGAAGAAGGTATGCGCAACAGGCTTTTTAGTCATATTCAGACCCTTTCCGCCTCATATTTCGACACCGTTAAAACCGGAGATCTCATGGCACATGCCACAAACGATATTCAACATATCCGAATGGCCACCGGTATGGGCATGGTGGCGCTCACCGACGCCATTGTTCTCGGCACTGCAGCCATCGGGTTTATGGCATACATCAATGTCAAGCTGACCGTCTTCGTGCTCATCCCCATGCCCATGATCGTTTTGGGAACCCGTTTTTTCAGTAAAAAAATGCACCGTCTTTACGGGGAGGTGCAAGGAGCGTTTTCGGAGTTAACCGAAGTGGTGAGAGAACGATTTGCAGGAATCCGTATTATAAAAGCGTATAACCGGCAACAGGAGGCGGCATCCCGGATTGAAGATGTTTCAAAGGATTATATCAGGAAAAATTTGAGCCTGGTGAGGATTACCGGATCTTTTTTTCCCATGATGGTGTTTTTCTCAAACTTAAGCCTTGCCATCGTGCTCTTTCTAGGAGGCAGGCAGACCATAAACTTTACCATAACGCCGGGAGATTTTGTCGCCTTCATAAGCTATCTCGGACTCCTGACATGGCCGATGATGGCGATTGGATGGGTAACAAACCTTATCCAGCGAGGCAAAGCATCACTCGAAAGAATCGATAAAATAATTCAGACGTTGCCGGAGATTGATGATCGCCCGGGCGGAGTTATGCTTAAACCGGTCAAGGAATCCGTGGTTTTTGAAAATGTTTCATTTTCCTATGCACCTGATGTTCACAAATCCGGCTTATTTTCAGTTTTGGATCGCATTGATATAAATGTCGATTACGGGAAGAGCCTGGGGATCGTCGGTCCTCCAGGGAGCGGCAAATCAACCCTTTTACACCTGATTCCCAGGATCTTTGACGTGTCACAGGGGAGAATTATGTTAGACGGGACAGATATTCGCAAGCTAAACCTTCGTGATTTGAGATCCCGGATTTCATTTATGCCCCAGGAACCTTTTTTATTTGCCGGTACCATTCGTGAAAACATAACGTTCGGTAATACACAAATCAAAGATCGGGAATTGATCCGGGCGGCTCAAGCGGCATGGATTTATGATACCATAACGTCGTTTCCGGACGGTTTTGAGACCATAGTGGGGGAAAAGGGGATTGTCCTTTCCGGCGGCCAGAAACAGCGTGTGGCCCTGGCACGTGCTTTGCTCAAAGATTCATCAATCATGATACTGGATGACCCCATCAGCCAGGTTGATATGGAAACCGGTGATGCCATCATAAAAACCATCCGTTCCATGGCCGGTCACAAGACCATTTTCATTGTCTCGCACCGGCTTTCCGCCGTTCGATTTGCCGATCAGATTATCGCCCTTGAAAAGGGTTGTATTGTGGAATCCGGCAATCATGCTCAGTTGATGGCGCAGGATAAATATTACGCAAAAACATTCCGCCTCCAGGAGATAGAAGAGGAATATGCACACTGATTTCGGTTATTTTGAGGAAAAGCAGCTGGGCAAGCCTTATGATGTAAAGTTACTAAAACGGCTTTACCCATATACCCTGCCTTACCGCCTGCTATTGCTCTGCTCGATCATTTTAGTAATTCTGATAACCCTGTTGGACCTTTCCCTTCCGTACATTACTAAAATTGCCATAGACCGCTATATTGTCCCGCAAAATGAATCCGCCGTGAACCAACGCCCGGATTCGGCTGAAGATAACGTCAGATACTTTAAGGCGGATACGACCGACCCTGCAATCCAGGAGATTGTCAATAAATATTCCGACCGTTTCGAGATAGATGATTCTTTGGCGCGAATATCTTTTGACGATCTTTCTCAAATCGGGAAACAAGATCTTGCAGTATTGCGAAAAGATGATCTTGCCGGCGTCACTTTTATTACGGGTATTTTTCTAGCTCTCGTCATGGCCGGCTTTGTCTTCAATATTACCCAGGTGATACTCATGGAATATACCGGTCAAATGATCATGCATGATCTGAGGGTGAGGCTGTTTGCACATATTCAGAGCCTGTCGGTTGCATTTTTTACGCGCAATCCCGTGGGACGTCTCGTGACTCGAGTTGCAAATGATATTCAGAACATGCATGAGCTGTTCACTTCGGTCATTGTATTTGTGTTCAAAGACCTTTTTCTGTTGACAGGAATCACCATTGTTCTCCTGAGTATTAACTTACGCCTGGCGCTGGTTTGTTTTACGGTAATCCCTTTCGTTGTATATTCATCCATTCATTTTTCAGGTCAGGCCAGGGAAGCATTCAGAATCTTACGGCTGAAAATCGCAGAGATCAATACACGGTTTTCGGAAACCATCGGCGGGATACAGGTAATTCAGCTATTTTTACAGGAGAAAAGAAATTATCTTGGTTTCAAAAAGCTGAATCATGAACACTATCTGGCCGGCATGAGACAGGTTCATGTTTTCGCGGTGTTTATGCCGGTTATAGAGCTTCTGGGCGCGGTTGCCATTGCGCTTGTGATCTTTTACGGCGGCGGAGAAGTTCTGGCGGAAAGCATCAGCCTGGGCGCCCTTGTCGCCTTTCTTTCCTATATGAAGATGTTTTTCAGGCCGATCCGGGACATTGCGGAAAAATACAATATCCTGCAAAATTCAATGGCATCGGCGGAAAGGATATTTTTGATCCTGGATAGTACGGAAAGCCTGCCGCAGTCGATTCCCGCTGTTGAATCCGGCCTAGCATCTGGCACAAAAACTCAAAGACGGACCTTGGGAAAAATTTCGGAAGTCTCCCTTAAAAATGTATTTTTTGCTTATGTTACCGGTGAAACCGTTCTTAAAAATGTTTCCTTCAACATCACCGCCGGAAAAACCCTGGCTCTTGTGGGACCCACAGGATCAGGCAAAACATCGATAATTAATCTGATCATCCGTTTTTATGATCCGTACTCCGGGCGGGTTCTGGTAAACGGGATTGATATCAAAAAAATATACACGCCTCATTTAAGAGCCAAAATGGCCCTGGTCATGCAGGATCCTTTTTTGTTTTCGGAAACCATAAGGGATAATATTACCCTGGGGAAAAGCGATATTTCTAAGACGGCCCTGCAGCAAATTATAGAACGCTCAAATTGCAAAACCTTCATGGACAGATTGCCGGCCGGCCTGGAT
>JASFHC010000263.1:0-4001 GCA_050123435.1 Desulfobacterales bacterium | reverse complement strand
CTTCTTTAGACATGCCCGGTGCCTCCTTAAATGCCTGTGCAAAAGCATGGGCCGACTCTAGCGCCGGGATCAACCCCTCTTTTTGAATCGTAAATGAAAGGGCATCTACGACTTCCTCGTCGGTTGCTGCTTCGAATCGAATACGACCGGTTTCTGCAAATTGTGCCAGGATCGGTGAAACTCCCACATAATCTAACCCCGCTGCAACACTGTGGGTCTCTTTCATTTGGCCGTCACTGTCCTGTAAAAAATATGTCTTATACCCCTGGGCCACACCAATGCTTGCGTCTTGTGAACAAAGGCGTGACGCATGTTTGCCGGTATGCAACCCTTTTCCCCCGGCTTCAACCCCTACAAGCTCAACCGGATCGTCCAGAAAAGCCTTGAATATACCCAGTGCATTTGACCCCCCTCCCACACATGCATAAATACGGGCAGGCAGCCTACCCTCCTTTTCCAAAATCTGTTTGCGGGCCTCTTTCCCAATGATCGATTGCAAATAAGAGACCATTTCGGGGAAAGGATGGGGACCGCAGGCAGTTCCCAGCACATAATGTGTGGTATCCATATTCGTCACCCAGTCACGAAATGCCTCATTAATGGCATCCTTTAAGATCCGGGTCCCTTCACGCACGGTGACAACATCCGCGCCCAGTCGTTCCATCCAGAAAACATTGGGGCGTTGCCTCCGGACATCCACCTCGCCCATATAGATGGTACATTTGAATCCAAACCGTGCGGCCATGGTGGCGGTGGCCACTCCGTGCTGGCCGGCACCGGTTTCAGCAATAACCCGTGACTTTCCCATCCGCTTCACCAAAAGGCCCTGCCCCATAACATTGTTGGCCTTGTGGGCTCCGGTGTGGTTAAGGTCCTCTCTTTTAATATAAATTCGCGCACCTCCGAAATGCCGGGTAAGATTCTCGGCAAAGGTTACCGGTGTGGGCCTGCAGGAATAGGTTGACATGATATCAACGTATTCCTTCCAAAAGTCGGGGTCATTTTTTGCCTTTTGAAAGGTTTCCTCAAGCTCATCAAAGGTGGCAATAAGAATTTCGGGAAGAAACGCTCCCCCGAATCTTTGATAGTATCCTCTATCTTTCATATGTGTACTCTCCTAATTCCTGTGAAAAAACAAATTGATCTGTTCTGCAATACAGCTCTGAATAAATAGCGTTTTCTGCCTGTTCAAAGTTCAGGAACCGTTTCACCGTAAGAATCGGTGTATCCGGTGTAACCTGTAAACTCTTGGCCTTTTTCCCGCTTATATAGCCTATCCTGAAATTCTGTTTTCCGCCAATGGGCCGCATGTAGTAATTTTCATCAACAATTTGTGAAAGAGATCTTTCTGAAAGGTCGATTCTGTCTATCTTTGCAAACAAGGTCTCGTGGAGATAAATATCCTCGATAAGCACTGGGACTTTTTCAACTCGGCTGAGTCTGGAAAAAAAATATGCTTTTTTCTTGGCAAACGGATTTTCCGGGTCGTCCCCAATGGATTTCAGCGTAATCCTTTCTAAAATGGATGTGGTAACCGATATCCCTTTTTTATGAAAAGATGAGAGCGTTCCCGCCAGTGAAAAAAGATCAATCTCTTTTTGATTTTTGGAAACAAAGGTGCCCGAGCCTCGCTTTCGGATAAGAACTCGTTTGCGAACCAGCAAATCGGTGGCTTGCCGTGCCGTGGGTCGCCCGATACCGTAACTCACGGCAAGACTGTTTTCCGACGGAATCCTTGACCCAGACGGGTATTTCCCCGAACGTATTTTGGCCATCAGGATATCCGCCAGTTGGCGGTATAATGGAATAGGAGATCTTGAATTCAGCATAAATTAATGTTGACAGATATTGGTCAAGTTGTCAAGACACTTTTAACCCGATACCCCATCAAAAAATTATGCCAAAAATTTATCATCTTAATATTTTTCTAATCATCCATAATTTTCTTGCGATTTATTCTATCTTGATATTTTTTTCAGTTTTTGAAGGGCTTTAGTGCGCGTTAGCCCGAGACGAATGAAATGATGACTTAAAAAATCCATGGGATAAGTTAGCGGCGAATTGTTCTTCATAACTCCGGCGCGGCGTGTGTTTATGGGTGCTTAAGCACAAGTTTCAGTCGGTTGGAAAGAGATATTCGCCGTCGTGGAGCGGTCTCCCTGTATTGAGATCAAAATGCGTTTACCCTGTTTCAGCACCTCTCCAGTATTGACAGATCAACTCTGTTTATATAGATTGATTTATTTAAAAATTTTTAATAAAAACGGTCTCGAAATCTCATCCATGAGCCAATTGACCCCACAAAATGTTTTTCGTTCCAAGATCAAGAGGTTATCCGGGAAGACTCCCGATGATTTTCGTATTACAATCGGAGAACTTCTGAGACGAAAAGGGATTATTACCGAAAAACAACTCCAGGAAGCCCTAAAGGTACAAAAAGAAAAACTTTATACCCTGGGCAAGGCTGTTCGATTAGGGCAGATTATCGTTGAACTCGGTTATGCCTCCGAAGAAGAATTGGTTAAGGCAGTAAATATTGGATATCAGATTTCGGTTAAAACGCTGGCTGACGACATAAAAGGACTTGTTAAAGATAAGCGCGGGAAATTTGTCGAAGGTCTTCCTCCGCCCCGTATCCCCATATGGCTTCAGTTTTTTGCTGCAACCATGGTTATTATTATCACGACTATTTTTGTAATGAGCTTTTTTATGTTAAGCCATCAAAAAGAAAGGCTTTATCGTCAAACCGTAAAAATCGGCAAGGTCAGTCTGAACTATTTCAGCAGCAACTCTCCGGTACCCCTTCTGGAAGACAATATTTTAAGGCTCAATACGTTAATAAAGAATGCAACTACTGTCGAAGGGCTTGTTTATGCTATCATCGTTGATCGCAATCAGATTATCAAGGCACATACCAACATAACCAAAATCGGAGAGACCTTTGAACAGTTCTCACACATGGAAGATGTGATAAAAGAACAAGATGTTACTTACTTTAATTACTACTCAACATCCGGCGAACATATTTTGAATTTAACGCGTCCTGTTCTGTTTAAAAACAAAAAACTGGGGCAAGTCCATGTCGGAGTTTCCATCAATTTTATCGAAAATTTAATTTACAAAGCTCGTTTGACAATTTTGCTGATAACATTTTTTATCATTCTGTTAGGAAGTGCAATTGCGGTGTGGCTCGGATTTCATTTCTCCCGTCCTATTTCAAATCTTGTTAAGGCAACCGGTGAAATCGGTTCAGGAAATTATCATCACAAAATAATACTGGCAAGAAATGATGAGCTCGGAAATCTGGCCACCGCTTTTAACCGCATGGGAGATGAGCTCTGGAAGAACTCTCTCATGCAAAAATCATTTGGCAAGTATATCGGTTCTGAAGTTCTTGAAATGATCATGGCCAATCCCGAAAATGACTGGCTTAAAGGCCACAGGAATGTAGCTACCATTGTGTTTGCCGATATCAGAGGGTTTTCATCATATTCAAAGCTTAAAGAGCCTGAAGAAATCGTTGAAAGTCTGAATGAATATTTTGAGATTGCCACACAGGCAATACAAGATCATGGCGGATATGTGGATAAGTTTATCGGTGATGCGGTTTTGGGAGTTTTTGGGGTTCCGGTTTATCACAAAGACCATGCGGAACGGGGGGTAAAAGCCGCAATCGACATGCAAAAGGAGTTTATGAACAAACGAAACAATGGAAACAGCCTCCTTCAGTCTGTAGGTATCGGAATTAATTCCGGAGTTGTTGTATCAGGCAATATCGGATCACAAGACAAAATGGAATATACGGTAATTGGCGATACGGTAAACCTTGCCGCACAACTATACAGAATCGCCAAACCCGGCGAAATTATTATCACGAAAAGTGTTTATGAAAATCTTGAAGGCAGGATTACCGTAAAACCACTTTCGCCGCAGCATATCAAGGGCATAACAAAACCGGTTGAAACGTTTAAGTTGCTCGGTATAAAGGACTAGCGCAATGC
>JASFHC010000262.1:0-4024 GCA_050123435.1 Desulfobacterales bacterium | reverse complement strand
TTTGTGATCTTATCAGGGGATCGCCCATAGTGCTTGGCCACGCCTGTGACGGCGGCAAGGTAGGCTCTTTGGAAGTGGTTGGAAAGGTTCTTAAGTTCCATTGCTCTGATCATTTTTTGGCGCAATTTTGTCATGTCATACCTCCTTTGATTTAGGGTTAAAATGACTTGGAGGTATTTTACATGATCAAAGTAAAAAGAAATAATTAAAAGATAGAACAATGGGGCAGGAAGGTTAAAAGGCTGAAGCCGGACAAGCCAGAAAGCTACCGCAAATCGGTTTCGTCCATCATCAAAACAGAAAGAGCAAACCATGAAAAAATGATTTGCCCTTTTTAAAAACGATATCACAAATATTTTAGACCTCTGATATTTGCATTTTAATTGCGGTTATCTGGATTGGCCTTTTGTGAAGCTTAAAACTTGATTTTGCTATTCTTCATCTTTTCCATATAATTTAAAACCAGCAATAATATCGAAATTGCCGCCACTTAATTTCTAAAAAATAAGAAAGTCCCAGTCAGTTATTTCTTTTTACCATATTTTTTCAAATTTGTTTTTATATAAGCCCAATGCAATATTAAATGAACAAATATGATTATAATGAACAACAATGCCGTCCATTCATGCACTTCCCGAAGAAAATGTCTGAAGGAAATTAACACACCTCCCTTGCCTCGATATCCGTGGGGAATTACCAGCCAGTTTAATAAACCCGTAACGGTTAATACGGAAAACAAAATAAAGGATATGATGTTAACAAACCAAAGCTTTGCTGCTTTACTATTTGCCATTAAAAATCCTCCAATAAATCACTGTAAGTTGCGATTTTCATCTGAATTTGGGACTCTCGCCATGAGCACAACCTAAAGGCAAATTTTGCTCATTATATATACCATAAAAGCGAAAAGAGCAAACCCCATCAAATGGATTTGCCCGTATAAAAAGGATATCACAATATTTTCAAAACTTCAAAAACCTGTCATTTATAGCAGTAAAACGTAACGTTACCCATTTTGTTAAAAGGAATGGATATCACATATTCGACCAGGGATTGGTTATATGCGCGATATGTTTAAATAAGCCTTTTGTAACGAAGCTTTTTAGAAAGGCCTCGTTTGTTTTCCCGGCCGGTTACGCGGAACATTACGTTTTAGTGCTGTGTATAATAAGTGTTTTATCAATCATCCCGCCTAAATAAACTTCAGTTTTAAATTTTGTTGTCAGAAAAATCATAAAACGCTAAACTCCAACGTATTTTTTGCGGGACGAGGGAAATAAAATTAGATTATTTCTATATCTCGCCGTCGGTACTATTAAATTGTGCCCTGCACCTGCTGTCGTTCTTCATCAAAATCGAATCCACGCCAAATGCCGATGGAGTCCAAAATAGAGTCTTGGGGGTGAAACTGACGAAATATCTTATAGTAGTAAGCCGCTTCCCGACTGCTTATTATTGCTCCGGGATTTTCGTCTTTTATGCGCTGATATTCTTCATGGCTTATTTCTTGCTCTGCCAAGCGCTGTCCCAAGCTCTCGCAACCTGCTCCCTGGGTGTACTGAACCTTGTGTCGCCATAGGATTTCATCTGGAAGATAGCCGGAACTTTCAAAGGCCCTGCGAAGGATCCATTTCTCTATACGATTTCCATTTTGTTCACGTATCTTCAGATCGGGATCTATTTTCATAGCCAGGTCAATCATGGCAACGTCTAAAAAAGGAACCCGTAGCTCCAGACTGAAGTACATTCCGATGCGATCGGCGCGCTGAAGATTGATGTTGTGCAGGCTACACAGATTATGTCGGACCTCCTGATTTATCAGATCTTTAGATAAACGTTTGATATAGTGGTAACCAGCAAAAATCTCATCAGCACCTTCGCCAGTCAATACCACGGTGACAAAGTCGGCGGCCAGCTTACAAGTGAAGTAGCAGGGCACCGCACAGCGCACCAGTGAAGGATCGTAGCTTTCCAATTTCTTGATCACCGTGGGCAAAGCTTCATAATATTCCTCTTCCGTGAAAATCAGTTCATGATGGGTGGAGCCGATATGTTTCGCGACAATACGGGCGGCTTTGAGATCATCACTAAGCGTACCGTTCACATCTCTCATTCCTACCGCAAAGGTATGCAAATGGGGTATTTCTTCAGCAGCGATGGCAGCGATAAGGCTGCTGTCTAAACCGCCACTACAAAATGAACCAACGTGAATTTCCTTATCGGC
This sequence comes from Desulfobacterales bacterium, assembly GCA_050123435.1. Taxonomy (GTDB): domain Bacteria; phylum Desulfobacterota; class Desulfobacteria; order Desulfobacterales; family UBA11574; genus S5133MH16. The sequence goes on along the minus strand of JASFHC010000262.1, from coordinate 1,800 downwards.
AAGTAGCCGTTTTTTGACAGCCTGCGTAAAGGTCTCACGAATAAGATGGCAGGTTTCATCCATGTTGGTCAGCACATCATCTTGAGCCACTGGCATGCGGTAATATTCAACAAACCCTTCATCCGGGGTGTAATAGTGGCCCGGCGGAAACTCGTGTACCAGCTCAACACCGGCCAAAGACATGGCTCCTAGCTCGGAGGCAAAGTACAGCTTGTCACCCACATATCCGTAATAAAGCGGTTTAATTCCAACAGGATCGCGAGCCAACATATGGTTGTCACCATCAAATATGGCGAAGGCAAACATCCCGTCCAGCTTTTGCACGCTTAGAGGGCCCATTTCACGGTACAGATGAAGCGCAACTTCGGAATCCGATCTGGTTCTAAAAACATGCTTGGGAATCAGTTTCTTTCTGAGCTGACGGAAGTTATAGATTTCACCGTTACAGATAATTCCAGCGTTACCGTTATCAGTCAGGATTGGCTGATGGCCGCCCGACACGTCGACAATAGATAGCCTGGTATGGCCGAAGACGCTGGTGCGGTGAACATGGATCCCACGGTCATTCGGTCCTCGATGGGTTAGGGCGTCCAACATGCGATTAACTGTATTTACGTCTTTTGTTCCAAAACATCCTGCTATACCGCACATCATCGAACTCCTTCAGGGGTGCTAAATTTCTTGCCATTAGCCACACTAATAATGGGCGTTGTTAAATTATGAATACTTAATATATTCAAAAGATTAAGTATACTCGAAGAGATTGATGAGGTCAAGACATATTATGTCCGAGATACTCTGGCAAAATGTTCGGAACAACTGCAAAAGCAACTATACTTAGCACAGGCATTTCAAAAGCCTGAGGCGTTCAAATATGTTATTAAAAATTGTCATGGATGTTAGATCTATCTGAAAAAAACCGGTTTTACTACAGGCGTCGGCGACGAACTCATACTATGGAAACAGCAATCCGGCATTTTCAACCTACCCGCTCTCAAAAGGCGAGTTTTCTCAATTCAATTTAAGCTTCAATTTTCATTAGGGGAAACGGTGGGGGTCTGAAATGGTCGAAAAATTATAGAAACTTTTCAATTATATGAAGCCATTCAACATATATTTTTGCGATTTACTCTTATTGATAGCTTGCAACTATCGAACTGTAACAAGATCTTAAGTATCTTTTGGGTATCTCAGGGATTTAGATGTCTTCATTTCTGGGTGCCACTATGTCAGATCACCCAAATTGACATGTATCAAATTGGAACTGTAAATATCAAGACACTGTTGTTATAAGATATCGTTTTCTATTTCGTTCATCGTTTAAAATAGATACTTGGTAGGCTATTGGATCCTTTAAAGAACGGCTCATTCTCGGAGAAAAAATGGCTAAACCTGGATACCTATGGGATGAAAACGACATCAAAATAATTGCCGGCAAAACTAAAATATTATTGATTGCTCCAGTTGGAATATTTTTTTGGGCAAATATCAATTAAAACAAATGGTTGTATATTATAAGGCCATGTCAAACTTTAAGCTTAAATTGGAGAAAAAACAGTTAGAAAAAGGGCATCAACCCCTGTTTCTGATAGTGGCCCCTTTATTGGTTATTGTAATATTTACAACAGGCTTTTAATGGACTTTTTAGTTTATGCGAGTTGTATTAAGTGCGAACCGCAAAAAGGGCATTTTTGCGCTAAGGATAAAATCTGCTTGGCGCAATAGGGACATGGAACACCTTCCCCACCGTTATTCATTATCTCCTTTTTAACACCGCGCGCAATTTGCCACCGTATACCT
>JASFHC010000261.1:0-4028 GCA_050123435.1 Desulfobacterales bacterium | reverse complement strand
ATATGAAAAAGCTTTCGCAAGGGATCATAAACAAGTCGCCCAGATTTTGCTTACCGGCGATGATCTTAACAACCGGCAAAGATACTTGAATGCTCGCAATGCCATCTTAATGCTGTTGTCATGGCATGTTGTTCCCATCGTCAATGAAAACGATACCGTGATGATTGAAGAGATTCAGTTTGGAGACAATGACAACCTCGCGGCCATGATTACACTCCTGATGGATGCGGACATTCTGATCAATCTCACAGACATTGAGGGTCTTCACAACAAAGATCCCCGCGCTAACCCTGATGCTGCATTGATTCCGGTTGTGTCCACCATCAGTAAGGATATTATAAGATTTGCCGGAAAAATTCCCGGGGCTCTCGGTACCGGCGGTATGCTCAGCAAAATAAAGGCTGCCAGAAAGGTTACTGCGGCCGGAATTCCAATGGTTATTGCAAATGGTAACACACCCGATATCCTGAAAAAACTTTTTTCCGCCGAGGAGGTTGGGACTTTTTTTGTGCCCAAAACCAAAAAGCTCAAAAGCCGGAAATGTTGGATCGCTTTTACGTTAAAACCCAAAGGGGTTCTTATGGTCGATGACGGCGCCGCCGCTGCAATTATGAACAGAGGCAAAAGCCTTCTTCCCAGCGGTATCGTCGGTGTGGAAGGGGAGTTCGGTGTGGGTGCCCCGGTTGAATTCAAAAAAGGTGACCATGAGACGCTGGGCACCGGTCTCGTCAACTACAGCTCAACCGATATTCGCAAGATCATGGGACTTAAATCCAACCAGATTAAACAGCGCCTCGGGTATAAGCTTTATGATGATGTTATTCACAGAGATAATCTAGCCATTACGGCCGAAGATAATTAGTTTTTTGAAAGAGGAAGTGAGAGATGTCTATTGAATCGATAATAAGGGAGATGGCCAAAGAAGCCCGCACGGCTTCAATGGAGATTGCCAGATGTCCTTCAAAGAAAAAAAATGAGGTCTTGCTGAAGATAGCAGATAAAATTGAGGCCCGGTCAACCTATATTCAGGAAGAGAACCAAAAGGATCTTGCTTTGGCAAAAGAGATGGGTCTATCAGATGCCATGATGGATCGCCTTACCGTAACAGATGCAACCGTCACATCAATGGCAAAAGGGTTAAGGGAGGTCTCCCGGCTTAATGACCCCGTGGGTTCCACCAGCAAGTCATGGCTGAGACCCAACGGTCTGGAAGTTTCACGGATGCGCATACCTCTCGGTGTGATCGGCATCATCTACGAATCGCGTCCCAATGTCACAATAGATGCGGCAGGCCTCTGTCTGAAAGCCGGGAATGCGGTCATTCTCCGAGGCGGATCAGAAGCGCTTCATTCAAACCGGGCTTTGGCGGGTATTATCGGCCGGGCGCTTGCTGAAGCCGGCCTTCCTGCAAAAGCCGTACAGGTCATTCCCATCAGGGACCGAGAAGCCGTCAAGACTCTTTTGAATCAGGAGGAATTTATAGATCTTATTATCCCGCGCGGGGGGGAGGGATTGATCCGCTTTGTTGTGGAAAATTCGACCATACCGGTATTGAAGCATTACAAAGGGGTATGTCATGTATATATAGATGATGGAGCGGATCTGGAGATGGCCCAAAATATTTGTTTCAATGCCAAGGTTCAGCGGCCCGGCGTATGTAATTCAATGGAAACGATGCTGGTTCATCGGTCAATATCCCGGGAATTTCTGCCGCAAATGGCAAAGCGCTTTGTAAAGGCCGGTGTTGAAATCAGAGGATGTCCCGAGACCTGCGGGATTTTTCCGGATGCCCGGAAGGCTGAGCCGGCGGATTGGCCGGAAGAATATCTGGATCTTGTTCTGGCCGTGAAAATAGTTGAAGATATGGATCAAGCCATCTCTCACATCACAAGGTATGGTTCCAATCATACGGAAGCCATTGTTACCCGTGATTATAACCGGGCAAGGCGTTTTTTGCACGACGTGGACTCTTCTGTTGTTCTGGTAAATGCTTCCACACGTTTTAACGACGGCGGGGAACTCGGGCTGGGTGCTGAGATCGGCATCAGCACCTCAAAACTGCATGCCTTCGGACCTATGGGGGTGGAGGAACTTACCACAACCAAATTTGTTGTGTTTGGAGATGGTCAGATAAGAACTTAGACGGCTAGATGGAGAATTTTTGAAACACATAGGACTCTTCGGCGGTACGTTCAATCCGATTCATTCAGGGCATATCCAGGTTATTCAGGAAGTTAAAAAGGGATTTGGTCTGGATAAAATTTATATTATTCCTTCGGCACTACCCCCTCACAAAGAGCCGGACGGCCTGGTGGATGCCGGAGACCGGATAGAGATGATCCACCTATCATTTTCAAACCACCCTGATTTTGCGGTTTCCGACGTTGAACTGAAACGTTCCGGGCCGTCATATACCATCGATACGATTCACCATTTTAAGTCGATTCTGCCTGAGGATGCCGAGCTCTTTCTCATCCTGGGGCTGGATGCCTTTTTAGAAATAGACACATGGAAATCCTATAAAAGTCTTTTTCTATTGATCCCTTTTATTGTCATGTCTCGAAGCACTGGAGAAAACTTCAGAGTTTTTGGGCGGAAAACCGTTGAAGAGTATCTTAAATCCAAAATTTCAGAGGGATATAACCTATCAGCTTCGCAATTATCTTACATTCATAAAGAAAAACAGCCGGTCTATGTTTTTGATGTTACTCCTGTTGATATTTCGTCAACAAAAATTCGAAATCTTATCAAAAAAGGAAGCTCAATTAAATCTCTGGTACCCGAAATCGTCGAAGCCTTTATAAAAAGCAAAGGACTTTATTTATGACAACTCTTCCTGATACTTATCCGGCCCAATCCCTTAATCTATATATCCAAGCCGCTTTGGGGAAAAAAGCAATGGATCTTGTTGTTCTCGACGTTCGAAAATTATCTTCTATCGCCGATGTTTTTATCATCTGTAGCGGACTTTCCAATCGTCAGGTTGTGGCAATAGCGGAACATATTCAAGAGGATCTAAAGAAGCAAGGCATTAAACCGTTAAGTGTGGAAGGCAAAAAAGAAGGGCACTGGGTTTTGCTCGATTATGGTCATGTGATCATTCATGTTTTTTATGAACCTATTCGCAGTTTTTATGACCTTGAAGGTCTCTGGATAGATGCAGAAAGAATCGAGACCCGAACCCTTGATCACAATGATGGAGAAAAATCAAAAACCGATGTACCCGCTTAATTTTTTGAAAAAGGATAAATCTGGGGTGGTGAAAATTGCCGTGTATACAAATGGAATTTTAATCCGCCACCGAACTTTGGCGGATTAATCCTGTTTTTGTTTCTTATCTTAAGGTGTCAGGTGTCAGGAATGATGAGCAGAGGCTGACACCTGACACCTGACACCTATGTCTGAACTTATTGGCCGGCCACCTCTTTCCCGCAGTGCTTACATACTTTCGCTCTTTTCTTTATGATCTCCGCACAAAAAGGACACTCTCGGGTGAAATATCGTTCATGAATTTTTTTTACAGATTCATCGACTTTTTTTTGGATAATCTTATTGCCAAATTTGGCATTTCTGATGGGATCTATGGCTTCCAGCTCCCCTATGTCACCAATCATTTCCGCTGCCTTTAACCGCACCCGTTGCGGTTCGGTGGCATCAAGAAGTAATCTGACCACGGTAACCGAGTCTTTGTCTACATAAGCACCCGCAAGAATGGAAAATCCTTTCTTTATTTTCTCTTTCAAAATTTCCTGTTCCGCCAGAACCTGATCGTCAATGATTTGCCCGGTACCTCCCATGGGACTGAATACCGGTATGTATTGAAATTGTTTGGTTCCGGGGTAACACATGCACCTGACGGAAGCGTTATGGGCATAATTATCCATTATATCATCCCACCCCTTTAAATACAGCGGGCAATCATCGTTGAAACATATAAACAGATAAGGTGCTCCCCAGCCCAGGCCGTCGCTGAAGGAAAAAGGAGGGACCTCCCATATACTCATTTCCTTGCCGCAGTGGGGACACAA
>JASFHC010000260.1:0-4037 GCA_050123435.1 Desulfobacterales bacterium | reverse complement strand
CAAGAGGTCGTATAGAGGTTAATCTTCAAGTCAGGGACGATTCCGATGAAGCATATGCCTTTGAAATAAATACACCCAAAGCCAGGGCATATTATGACGGTCTTGTCCAATTGAAAGATAAATTTAATATTAATTCCGAAATATCCATGGATCTTCTTGTAAGTGGAGGAGCTATTATCAAGCCTGTCGAGATGGATCTTGATATGGAAGCCTGCTGGCCTGTTTTTAAAGATTGTATGGATGAAGCCATAAACAACCTTATCGCTATGCGAAAAAAAGAAGGTCGTTTCCTTAAAACAGATATTATCGTCCGGCTTGACGATATAGAAGAACGGATCGACCAAATTCAGAGAGCATCGAGCGACCTTTTATCTCATTACCAGAAGCGTCTTAAGGACCGTATCGCTGTTTTAACAAAAGGGATTATAGAGATAGATCCTGATCGGATTGCACAGGAAGCCGCTTTTCTTGCTGACAGAAGTGATATATCCGAGGAGATTGTAAGGGCTGCAAGCCACATCAAACAGTTTCGAACGATTATATATTCAGCAGAACCTGCCGGGCGAAAACTTAATTTTTTAGTGCAGGAGCTTAACCGTGAATTCAACACCATGGGATCTAAGACGAACCATTCAAATGTTTCCCATATGATCGTTGAGGTAAAGTCCGATCTTGAAAAAATAAGAGAGCAATTGCAGAATGTAGAATAGTTTCCATCCAGAAATGGCCCTTTTCCGCAATCTCTGCGTCAATCTGCGGAATCACTTGTGCGGCGTACTACGTGTAGGCCTTCGCGGTATTCCTTGATTTCCTTGACCTTGCGAAAAATTGCTCATTTCTGCATGTGAAACTTAATATGTATCCAATATAGATTTATGGATAGATACGATAATATAGTAGGGATTAGTTCCGGTTTGTCCGGTGAGGGGAGGAGAATATGGATCAGAATCTTTTGAATATCGGGTTTGGAAATACAGTGGTTGCTGAACGTGTTATTGCGATTGTGTCTCCCAATCCAGCTCCTATGAAACGTCTTAAAGATGAGGCCAAAGATGAAAAACGTTTGATAGATGCAACACACGGCCGCAGAACTCGATCTATTATAGTTATGGATAGTAATCATATCGTTCTTTCCGCCATACAGGCCGAAACAATATCCCAGCGCTATTCAACACTCAAGGCTCCGGAATGATCGATCATGAATGAACAGGAATTCAGGCCATCCGGTTCAAATTCCAAAGACACAAATAGTGAACCGGGGCATCTTTTTATCATTTCCGCGCCATCTGGGGGCGGGAAGACAACCCTTTCCAAAGCCGTGATCAACCGGTTTAAGGATATTCTTTATTCGGTCTCGTACACAACAAGATCTCCACGCGACAGCGAACAGGACGGTGCCGATTATTATTTTATCCAAAAAAAAGATTTTGAAAAAAGGATAGAAAGGGGTCATTGGGCTGAATGGGCGGAGGTCCATGGCAATTATTACGGAACATCGGCGGATTTCCTGGAAAAGGGTTTGGCTTCCGGGCGTGACATGCTCCTTGATATCGATGTCCAGGGAACCCTCCAGATACTGGAGAACTATCCCGACAGTATCACGATTTTTATCATGCCTCCCTCACTTGAGACGCTCAGGAAACGCCTGGAAATGAGAAGAACCGAAAGCAGGGCAGCAATTAAAAGACGCCTTTTAACTGCGGAAAAAGAGATGGCCCAAAAAGATCTGTACCGCTATATTATCGTTAATGATCAGCTGTCCGTATCAATTGAAAAACTTATAGCCATTATCGAGAAATATCGATACCCGAACAAGCCTGAAAAATAACTTAAAGTTCCTAAAGAAAATTAACCGCAAATAAACGCTAATGGACACTGATAATAGTAACAAGTTAAAAGTGACTAAAGTGATCTAAAGTTGAGGTAGCGCTAATGCGCTGGGCAGATTTGAAACCTGAAACCTGAAAATTCTGACACCCGACACCTGACACCTGAAACCTGATTTGTGTTCATTCGTGGTTTGATTTAATCGCAGACGGATATTAAGTAAAGATGGATATGGGAAAAACGGTCAAAACAGAGATACTTTTTGGAATCAATCCTGTTCTTGAAGCCTTAAAAGCCGGTCGCAGAAATTTTTTTGAAGTCTATATTGTAAAAAAAAAGATCTCAGAACGTTTAGAAAGAATGTTGATACTTTCTAGAGCGAAGAAAATTCCTTTGGAGTGGGTGGAACCTTCACAATTAAAATCTCTGACCGGCACGGATCAACACCAGGGAATCGGAGCCAAGACAAGTCGTTTCCCGCTATCCGGAATTTCTGACATTATAGACGGTATTCCGCCGGATGATACAAACCATTTACTGTTACTGGTCGACAATGTCATGGATCCTCATAACTTAGGCGCTTTGGTTAGAACAGCACTTTGTGTGGGTGTCGACGGTATCATCATTCCAAAGGACAGATCTGTTACGCCAACCCCTGCAGTATCCAAGGCATCAGCGGGAGCCTTGGAGCATATCCGTCTTGCACGTGCAACAAACCTGGTAAACACAATCAAAACATTGAAGGAAAAAGGATGGTGGGTTGCCGGAATGGAAAGAGCCTCGAATAAATCAATTTTTTTGAGTGATTTGACGGGCCGTCTTGCAATTATTATTGGTGGGGAGGAAAAAGGGATGCGGCCCCTGGTAAAAAAACATTGCGATTTTTTAATGTCTATTCCCCAGAAAGGCCCGGTAAATTCCCTGAATGCTTCTGTGGCGGGGGCGGTTGCCATGTATGAGGCTTTCAGACAGCGACATTTGACGGTTTCGTAAAAAGTCCAACTTCTGCGTTCTGCTGCATTTCGTAATCATTCAACGTACGATATGTACGCCTCATGATTACAAAATTTGCACGCCTTGAATTTGAACTTTTTACGAAACCGTCTAAATCTGATTTTTTACGAAACTGTATCTTTTGTCTTGATGATAATAAAACGTATATGTTGATTCGTATCGCCAAAGCCTTTACGCAAGCTATTTTCCCGACGCGGTGCCTGGTGTGCGGGTCTTTTTTTCATTCCGCACCGCATAAAATATGCGATTTGGAACCAGGGGCTATGGATGCGGACCGTTCAAACATTGCGCAGGAATTTATTGAAAAACCAGTGTTAACTTCCGCCCACGGTAATTATTATTCGGACAGTATCACTAAAGTCTTTGAGAACCTGATGGCCCCCTTTTTGTGTCCGACCTGCATTTCAGGATTCTTGCCGGTTGCATCTCCCCAGTGTTCGAGATGCGGCATGGTATTTAAAAGCAGGCAAGGGGAAGATCACATCTGCGGAGTGTGCCTCAATGCACCAAAAAGATTTCAAATTGCACGATCAGCAGGGATTTATAAATACACACTCATGGCGGTGATACATTGTTTTAAGTATAAAGGAAAAACCCAACTGGCACAGCCTCTCGGGACCCTTCTTTTAACTGCTTTTATCAATTTTTGGGATAAAATGAGTATGGATTTGATCGTGCCGGTTCCGCTACATGTAAAAAAATTGAGAATGCGGGGGTTCAACCCGTCATTTCTTCTGGTAAAGGACTGGGTACGCATTGCAGAATTATTACATATAGGATTGCCGGATATACCGATTGACATAAATGTTCTTGAAAGGAGAAAGTGGACGGAACCCCAAACCGGTTTAGGGCGCAAAGAACGTTTGGCAAACATTAAGAATGCATTCCATATAAGAAATGGTTCGAAAATCACGGGCAAAAGAATACTGCTTGTGGATGATGTGTATACCACCGGAGCTACTGTGAATGAGTGTGCAAAAGCTTTATTGAAGGGTGGTGCTGGAGAAGTAAATGTGCTAACACTGGCACGGGCTGTATAATTGAAGATTGATAAAATTATTTAACGTCTCGTAAATGCTACAATTAATCCATCATTCCAATTAGGGGTGAAGCCCCTAAGTTCTTAAGATATTTAAAATATGCCGTCTAAAGTTTTCAAATTACAAGACTTGATAAAAATTGTACATGATCTGCGC
>JASFHC010000259.1:0-4042 GCA_050123435.1 Desulfobacterales bacterium | reverse complement strand
GGTGCTCGAAAAGCGCTTGAGCTTGCCCGCTTACACAAAATCAATCTTGCCGTTCTGAAAGATGGCAGCCCGTCGTGTGGCAGCACATATATTTACAACGGAAGTTTTTCCGGAATTAAAAAACCGGGCAAAGGCATTACCACTATTCTTCTGGAAGAAAATAATATCCGTGTTTTCAGTGAACAAGACATTCCGGAAGCCGTCGAATACTTAAAAACAATTGAAATTTAAATTTATGTTTCCGAAATTCTAAAACTTAACGAAAGCAAAGAATCCTGGCCCAAAAGACCAGGTTTTTCATTGCAAAAGAAAGGGGTTTTAGGAAATTCCATTATTCCAGTATTCCAACATTCCAATTGCGGAGCAAAGCGTAGCTAATTTGAGGTGGTTATGGCCCATCATACCATAAAATCCGGATATGTACAGCTGGTGGATCGTTTGAATCGATTTCCCCAAGGGGCGCCTCCTTCAAAATTATTATATAAAATTCTAGAAATCCTATTTAGCGAAAAAGAGGCCAAACTGGTCTCGCTATTACCCTTAAGACCGTTTACCGTTGAAAAAGCGTCCCATGTATGGAAAATGGATGGGGTCAGAACCCGAAAAATTTTAGATCAACTGTGTGGCCGGGCGATTTTATTGGATATCCAGGAAAACGGCCGTCAGGTTTACTGCCTTCCGCCCCCTATGGCGGGATTTTTTGAATTCTCCCTGATGCGTATCAGAGGTGACATTAATCAGAAACTATTGAGCGAACTGTATTACCAGTATCTCAATGTTGAAGAGGATTTTATCAAAAATTTGTTTCTTGCCGGAGAAACCAAGCTGGGACGGGTTTTTGTTCATGAGCCGGTTTTTTCAAGGGAGAACGCATTACAGATTATCGATCACGAAAGGGCAACTCATGTCATTAACACCGCTTCACACATCGGGATCAGCACCTGCTATTGCCGCCATAAAATGTCGCATGTGAGCCGGAATTGTGACGCGCCCAAAGAAATATGCATGACCTTTAACTCGGTGGCGTCATCCCTGATAAAAAATGACTATGCTCGACGTATTGAGGTGTCGGAATGCCTAGAACTGCTGGAAGTAGCTTATTCACACAACCTGGTGCAATTCGGAGATAATGTTAGAAAGGATGTGAATTTTATCTGCAACTGCTGCAGTTGCTGCTGCGAAGCCATGATTGCTGCCCGTAAATTTGCGATTTTGCAGCCGGTTCATACAACCAATTTCATCCCGAAAATACAAGATGAGACATGCACGGGGTGCCGAAAATGTGTAACCGTATGCCCGGTTGAGGCGATGAGCCTGGTTTCGGCCAACGACCCCCATCACCCCAAAAAGAAAGTTGCACGGGTTAACGAGAAAATTTGTCTGGGATGTGGTGTCTGTGCCAGGGTCTGTCCCGAGGATTGCATTAGCTTGCAATCCAGAGCTCAGAGGGTGATTACGCCGCTAAATACTGCCCACCGGGTCGTGATGATGGCCATTGAGCAGGGCAAGCTTCAAGAGCTGATTTTTGATAATCAGGTGTTGAAAAGCCACCGTGCCATGGCTGCTGTTTTAGGGATTATTCTGAAACTTCCGCCCCTTAAACAGGCAATGGCCAGTCAACAAATGAAATCGATTTATCTCGAAGCGCTGGTTAGTCGGCTGAATCTATAGTTCGTGTCCATCTATAAATGGTCTTTTTGCCCAATCTCTGCGTTATGCTCAAAAAATAATCCTCGGAATATTTAACATATGCCTGCGGTTATTTTTTTCGAATGCCTTGATTTTGAACAAAAATCCTCATTTATGGATGGACACTATTGCATATTTCTCATGAACAACATGAAGAAATATAAGCAACTATGCCATTTCTTTAAACAGTTGTAAAATACTCGGAAGCGCCTTGCTGCTGGGTTGTTTTATGAAAACTCCCCGCCCGCTTTTTAACGCCAGGTCCGAAAACGGGTTTTCCTCAATGTTGATGTCAATAATGATGCCCCCATGATTCTTTACTTCCCAGACTATCTGAAACGGCAAATTGGTAGCGCCTGAGGTTCCGACGACAATCAGCAGTTCGGTCTCCCTGGCCACGTGTAGTGAACTGTGATATCGATAGAAGAGTTCATTATACATTTCGTCAAACCACAGCACATGGGGGCGGGTGCGGCTTTCACAATGCGGACACCGGAGCAAGCCGCGGTCTTTTTTCGTAACGGCCTGGTCTTTTGTTCTGCCAGTCAACTCGTGCGGAATTGGATAAATCTGTGCGGTACATTCATTGACACAACGCATGAAAAACACGTTTCCGTGAATCTGATACGTATTTTTTAAACGGTTTCCTGCCCTAAGATGCAAATTGTCTACATTTTGAGTGATCAGAATAAAGCGATTTTTGAAAAATTTTTCCATTTCCACCAGGGCAAAATGCCCGGAATTCGGTTCGGCCTTTCCGCACACACCGATTCTATATAAATACCACTTCCAAACTTCATCCGGATAGTGCATAAACATCCTGTAGGTGGCCATCTCTTGGGGATGATACTCCTTTGAGCCCACCGTCCAATACCCTTCTGGGCCACGAAATGTGGGAATGCCACTTTCGGCGGAGATGCCGGCGCCGGTTAAAATTGTGATACGTCCGGGGCCTTGGATAATGTTTTGCAGAATTTTTTTAAGATGTTGATCCATTATAGTCATTGGGGGATTTGAAACCATTCGATTCAATAAAGCTTTCGCTATGATTCGATGTTATGTCCCGCCGTTAGAGGGATGAGGAGGAATTTTACGGGTTCAACTGATCTCGGGCGATTTGTCGAATCCTTGGGTCGCGGTCTTCCACATAAAGAGCGAGTACTTCAGTAACTTTGGGATGATCTATCTGCGATAGGGCAAAGGCGGCGGTAGCACGAACCCGGGTGTTCTTTTTTTTGCGGAATGAGAAAAAACCTCCGGGGGCCATGATTTTGGCCAATGGTTCGATACCGGCCGGGTCGGCTATTTTCCCAAGAACCCTGCAACAGGCAATGAGACGCTCTGTATCTTGAGTGGAATCCATCAGGGAAACAAGCGCGTCCACTACTCCCGTGGACTTGAGTTTTCCCAAGGATTTTATGGCAAACACCGCCATGCTTTGATCTTCTTGGCTGGCATAATCTAACAGTAGCGAAATCACATCCTCATTATTCAGGCGCTCTGCGAGACGAAAGGCTGCTCGTCGAACTTCGGGACTCTCGTCATCCAGAGTGTAAGCCAATTCTGTTTTTAGATTTCGGGTTATATTGTCGATTACATCCAGAATTCGCACCCGTTCCTCGGCAAAGCCTTCTAGTATGAGTTCACGTCTGAGAATCTTGGTCGCTACCGGACCCAAATTTCCAAGCAGATGGGCGGCGATCTGTCTCAATTTAAGGACATCTTCCTTTTTGATAATCTCGATGAGTACCGGTAAGGCTGCCGGGCCCATACTGCCTAATAGGCGGGTGGATAGTTGTAACCGGGATGGGTCCTGGGATTTCATATCTTCCAGTAGTATCCCTTGAGTTTTCGGGTCCAGCTTTTGAATGGAAGTTATTTCCTCTTGCCGGACCGGTTGATCTTGACGATTTTGCAGTTGTTGCCATCGCAGGCGTAACTGAGAATGAATTTGACAGGCCTTCTCATAGTCTCCAAACTGGATGAGATGGGCAGTGGTTCGAGAAAGAAGTAAACTTGTTTGTTTAAGGATATCAAAATGTTCTTCTTCCGGCAGAATGATCAGCAACGGCTCTGATAGGAGCTCAATCCATTGAGATTGGGAGGCGAAATCCAAATCATCCAGCAAACTGCCACAGGCAGTGATTACTTTGGCGCGAATGTCGTGGGTCTGATCTGCGAATCCCTGGAAAAGCTGGTTGACCAATTGCCGCAATTTTTTCCAAACACCCTTGAGGAACTGATCATGCAGTTGCTGTGCTATTGATTCAATAGCAGCTTCTGTGAGCGGCGGGGAACCTTCTTTTACTTGAAGCGATTCTGATATGGGTTCATCCATTTCCGGCTTCACTGT
>JASFHC010000258.1:0-4043 GCA_050123435.1 Desulfobacterales bacterium | reverse complement strand
AAACCCCCGGCTATTAAAAGCAAAGCTCCTATTGGCGGAAATTTATTTGGGCGAGCGCGATGTTAACCTGGCGATGAAACAAAGCCTGGAGGTTCTTGAAATTGCACCCAATAGTTACCCGGCAAAAATGATTCTAGGAAATGTTTACATGTATCAGAAAAATTTTAATGAGGCAAAAAAAACATTTGAATCATTAATCAAACTTGCACCGGAAAATCCTATGGGATATTTTCGTCTGGGTCTTTTGCAGCGCTTGCTGAAAGAGTATGATCCTGCCTTGGAAACCTTAAATAAAGCCATGTCACTAAATCCTAACCTCATGGATGTGTTTACCAATATCATTCTTGTGCATGCCGCAAAAAAGGAATTTGAAACGGCTATTTTAAAATGTAACAAAAAACTGGAAAAATTACGGGACGATCCTGAGTTACTGGCTATTATCCACAATCTAAAAGGAGGACTCTACCTTGCCCAGAAAAAAGAAAAACAAGCGGAAGCATCGTTCAAAAAAGCTTTAAAAGAAAATCCGAATTTTCTGCGCCCTTATTATGCGCTTGGCAAAATATATCTTACAGAAAAAAAAGAGAATAAAGCCATTGAACAGTACAAGACTGTCTTGGAAAAAAATCCTAAGCAGGCAGCCCCTCATATGCTTTTGGGCACTATTTATGACATGCAAAAAAGATTTGATCTTTCGGAAAAACATTACAGATCGGCACTCGACATCAACCCGGACTTTGCTCCTGCCGCCAACAACCTTGCCTATTTGCTTGTGGTTCAAAACAAAAATATCGACGAGGCATTTGAGCTGGCACGAAAAGCAAAGGAAAAACTTCCCAATGACCCTAACGTAATGGACACACTCGGTTTGGTTTATTACAAAAAGGGTTTGTTTGGTAGCGCCATCGGTGAATTTTCGGACAGTCTGGAACAACTGCCGGATAATGCGGTCGTGCATTATCATCTTGGCTTGGCTTATTATAAAAAAGGCGACAAAGATCCGGCGAGAGCTCAACTGGAAAAGGCTTTGAATCTGAACCAAGAATTTGAGGGCGCTGATGAGGCTCGACAGATATTATCCACCATATAAAATTCTATGTTCAACCATTAAAAAAACGATCTGCACTCAGAGGATGTGACTTTGAAATATCTTTCATTTAAGATACTTATATTGTGTATCCTTTTGCCGCCGATTCTTTATATATTTTCTCTACAATCGATTGAGAGTCATCTCAATAAACGGTATGCAATGGAGATTGGAGATATTTATACGGGTGACACACGATCTTTATTTGACGGGAGCGTGAGACTAAAAGATGCCATAAATGATAATATCGACCGATATCTTCAAAGCAAGGCCATACTATCATTGGGAGTTAAAGCAAAGGTTGCCGTTGCCACAAAACAAAACACCATTTTATATCCGGATGTGTTTACTGATGAAGAAGGTTCCATCTTGCCGTCTGCTCCCATACAAATAGCTGCCGATAACTTCAACCTCATGAATGAAGGCCTTGTGGTAAATGTCGACGTAATACTTGAGCACAACACTCTGCTTTCAAACGCCATACTCGCTTTTTACATCTGTATGTCCGTACTTGTATTATTTTTGTACTATAGGACAGGAATAAAAAAAGCCAGGCAGGAGGATACCAAAAAAGAAACTGAAATCGCAAGGCTTCTGGAATTTGAAAAAAATCATACCAGCAAACTCAAGGATTTGATGAAAGTCAAACAAAAACTTATATCTGAAATTATTAAGATAAAAAGAAAGCTTGTACATGAAAGGATCAGGGCCAGCAAAAACGAAGATGACTTGATAAAAGAAATTGTAGCACTTGAAGAAAATCTCAATGAAAATATTGCGTTACAGAATGAAAAACAAGAGGAGATTAATGCCTTAAAGGAAAAAATAAAACGCTTTGAAAAGGAAAGGCAAAAAGAGAACAAACAAAAATCGAATAATTATAATACCGTCCGGAAACGATTTAAAACACTTTATAAAAATATATCCGTCAATAAAAGAGCCATTAACGGTTTTTTTGACCTTACGGATGACATGAAAATAAAAGGAGAAGAGATCATCCACAAGCTCAATGAAGACCCAAGCTTTGTGTTGGTTAAAAGAAAGGTGTTCGGGAAAAAAGGTCGGGCCACGGTCCAAGAGGTGATATTTGCATATAAAGGCCGCCTTTATTTCCGTAAAACAAAAGATGGCAAGATCGAAATTCTTACCATGGGCACCAAAAACACCCAGGCAAAGGACCTTGAATTTCTTGACAACATTTAACCCGTGGATGGTTGCCAGTCGGTTTCCAAGAGAAACACCCCGCCGCTCCGCTGAGCCGAGATCAAATGTATTTACCCTGGAACGGTTGCGAATAT
Source organism: Desulfobacterales bacterium (assembly GCA_050123435.1). Lineage (GTDB taxonomy): Bacteria > Desulfobacterota > Desulfobacteria > Desulfobacterales > UBA11574 > S5133MH16. Next base: position 1,658 of record JASFHC010000258.1, on the reverse strand, counting down.
TGGTTGACATTCTGCTTTTTCTAATTTAAATATAACGTTTTTATTTATCACCCCTTGCTCTATTTGTTAGAAGCGGTTTCAAAACCTTCGATCAGGTTCAAAGTCAAGGCGGACCGAGGGATTCAAACGCAGGAATATATGTAATATTTCGAGTATTGAATCCCTCGGTCCAACACAGGAATTGGGCCTGAGGGGAGGTTTTGAAACCACTTATAGGGCTTTATATCCAAAAGGAGGTTACATGAGACGGTACGAAACAATTTTTATTATCGACCCCGACCTTTCTGAAGAAGGGCACGCTCCCCTTTTTGAGAGATTAAAAGACCTTTTTCTCCAGCATAACGGTCTGCTTGTTGTGGTTGACGAATGGGGGGCCAGAAAGCTCGCCTATGAAATCAAAAAGAAAACTCGTGGCTATTATGTTCGTTTAGATTACTGTGGAACAGGAATACTCGTAAATGAAATTGAACGATTTTTCAGGATTGATGATCGGGTACTAAAATATATGACGGTTTTGATCGAAAAAGACGTTGATATTGAGAACGTGAAAGAAGAAATAGCCAGGACGGAAGCCGAGAAAGCCCAAGCCGAACAAAGCGATGAATCCAATGCCGTCCAAAATAGTGACTCTTATACCGATACAAAGCCTTCCGATACTCCGAGATATGAGGCTGTAGAAGACGAAACAACACCATCGGCAAGTAATTTAGAGGAGATATAAAATGGATTCACCCTTTGCCCGCAGAAAAAAAAGAATCGGTGGAAACAGAAAGAAGAGAGTATTTCATCGTCGCAAAGTGTGTCGTTTCTGTGCCGACACCAGTCTGGTTATAGATTACAAGGATGTAAAATCACTTCGGTATTTTATAACAGAACGTGGCAAAATCATTCCAAGGCGTATATCCGGAACATGTACAAAACACCAGCGCGCCTTGACCCATGCAATCAAACGTGCACGTACAATTGCCCTTCTGCCTTTCGTTGGAACAATGGATTACAGTTAAAAGAACTAAACCCGGATATTTCATGAAATATCCGGGTTAGGGGCTTGGCCTCAAAGGAGAAAAAAGTAATGCCTCGAATTATTCGAGGGGATATCCCAAAGGATATCGTAAGCGGCATTTCGATCACAAGCTTTATATTTGTAATATTAGTTTATATGCCGATTATCGGACTCTTTTGTTCTCTGTTTATCCCCCTGCCGACTCTTTTCTATCGCTCAAAGCTCGGCAGAACGACCGGAGCTTTCATCCCGATTATAAGCATCATAGTGATGATCGCCGTTCTTGGGGGGGTATCAATCGACATCTTGTTCTTTGTTGAATTACTTTTGCTCGGCTTTGTTCTGAGTGAATTTATTGAACGGGACCTTTCCATTGAAAAGACAATGCTATATACATGCGGTTCCGTGATATTTATAGGCATTGTCGGTCTGCTCTTTTACAGTAATTTATCAAATAAAGAGTGTTACGCACTTGTCGCAGAATATGTATCCAAGAATTTAGGGCTTACATTAGAAATTTACAAAAACATGGGGGTATCGCAGGAAAGTATCCATATGATTTCGAATTCACTGGAACGTATTGAGTATGTTCTGATTAGAATCATTCCTGCGCTTATAGTGGCTTCAACTCTTTTTGTATCTTGGACCAACTTGC
>JASFHC010000257.1:0-4049 GCA_050123435.1 Desulfobacterales bacterium | reverse complement strand
CACCCATTGCCGCAAGGATCGCAGCCTCTGGCGGCCAATTCCATTGAATGGTAAAAATAGCCAGAACCCCACCGCGTATAAATAGGATGAATACGGCAACTATCAGGAAAGCCGAATATTTACGAACGGTTGGACGATAAATTGTGCCATCATTATCGGCAAATGACCATCGATCATTCAGAATGAAGCTGGATACCGTGGCCATTAAAAAGCTAATGACATGTGCCGTGCTTATTCCTCTAACGTTGGTCAAAACAAGCTTAAAAATTGAAAAGTCGATCAACGCACCAAAAAGAGCGACCATAGCCAAACGCGTTCCGGCCGCAGTTGAAATATTACCGCCCGCTAAGCTTACTAATTGTAGCAAATAAGCCCAGATTATGTGTCGATTAAACTTGGATTTGCCCTTTTGCCTGTCATGAAATTCAATGGGTATTTCAGCAACACGTAGCTCGTTTCCTCCATTTACGAGGAGTTCCAAGCCAATCTTGAACCCCGCAACATTTTTTTGAAAGCCAACGAGAATTTCGCGACGGATGGCAAAAAATCCCGATAATGGGTCGTTGACATCGGTCAGTGGTTTGGCAAGAAATGTTGCAAGTCGTGAACACACCCGTCTAAAAACAGACCAACCCGGTGTTGACCCGCCGGATACATAACGACTGCCCACGACCATATCGTGAGAACCTGCCATAATCGGTTCAACCAGTTGTGGAATTTTTTCCGGTGGATGACTTAAATCCGCATCCATTGCCAATATTATATTACCTCTGGCAATCTCTGCGCCCGATAAAATTGCAGTGGCAAGTCCTCGTTCCCTGTCACGAGCCAAAAGACGTATAGGATAATTTGATTCCCAGTTTTGTACACACTCACGCGTTTCATCGGTGGAGCCGTCATCGACAACGATAATTTCTAAATTAAATGTTGAATACGATCTGCCGGTTTTTAAGATCCTTGAAAGCAGCGACTCAATATTGCCACTCTCGTTTATTGTAGGTATGATTATAGAAACGTCAATCATAACAATCTCCGCGTTAAGTTCATTTGTAATTACCCTCTTGTATTTCTGTTCAACCAGGACTTACATCACTGTCATAAAATAGTTTCGATATCTTGGACAGGCGTTGATACCCCCGGTAATGATGAATGTTGTTTTCTTACCCGATGAAGATGACAGTAAAATTAAATAAAAATTAATTTTTTTTAATTTCAAAAAATTATCTTTTTGGCATATATATATTTAGGTGATTTGTCCCAATTGGAAAGAGTAAGAAAATAACTGAACAGATGATTGATATCGAATACATAATCCAATAATTGCTCTGAAGACAAAATTCATAAACAATAAGGAGATTCATGGATGCGAATTCTTGTTGTGGAAGATGATAAGGGAACGGCGCGTTTTATTAAAAAAGGTCTTTCGGAAGAAGGTTTTATTACGGACGTCGTATCCGGAGGTGAAGAGGCGCTGTTCATGGCCAAAACTCAGATCTATGATTTGATCATCCTGGACGTGATGCTTCCCGAAATCAACGGTTTTGAAGTTCTTAGAGGTATTAAACAAAAAGGCGTATCCACCCCTGTGCTTTTTCTTACCGCAAAGGATACTAAAGAGGATATTATTTATGGCCTTGACTTAGGAGCGGACGATTACCTAGTCAAGCCCTTTGCTTTTGCAGAGCTTCTAGCCAGGATCAGGGCGGTTCTGCGACGCGGACAGACAAGCGATCCGATGCAAAAGCTGATCGTCGGAGATCTTGTGTTAGACCGTGTTACGAGGCAAGCCCGGCGCGAAGAAAAAATTATCGAGCTTACTGCCAAGGAATATCAGTTTCTCGAATATATGATGCGTAATACAGGGCAAATACTCACAAAAACAATGATACTTGACCATGTTTGGGGCTATGATTTTGACACGCAAAGCAATATTATTGAAGTGCACGTAAACAGACTTCGGGCAAAGGTGGATAAAGATTTCAGCACAAAATTGATACATACGGCTAGAGGGGTAGGCTATGTTATCAAAACTCAAGATTAAATTCTTTAGCCGGTTCGATGTTAAACTTACGCTTTCCTATACGGTTGCGCTTCTGCTGATTTCACTGGTACTTTCCTCATTTTATTATTACAGGCTTGAGCATAATCTTTTAAAACAGATAGACAGAATGCTAAAGGATGAGGCAAAAGAATTAATTATAGAAATTGAGGAAGACAATCACATAGTAAAGGGATGCAAAGAGTTCTTTCAAGACATTTCTCACCGTGTATTTTATCCAGTTTTTTTCAGAGTTATGGCTTCTGACGGGGTCTCTTTATGTGAGTCAGAGAGCTTTTCAACGATTTTATCTAAAGGCATAAAACAAAGAGAGCACTTCACCGTTACAGTAGATCACAAGGGGAAAAAACGCTATCGTATTTATGAAACAAAATTTACCTTTAAAGATCAAGGGCTGTTTTTCGCCCAACTGGCCACAAACACAAAGCGGTCTGATAAAATTCTTGAAACTTCCCTTCAAAACATTTTCAGTGCAATTCCCGTGGTTTTTTTACTGAGTATCTGCTGCGGAATGTATATTTCACAAAAACCCAGAAGAATATTACGGAACATCACCGCGGTTACAAGAAAAATAACTTCTCAAAATCTTGCGGAAAGGCTTCCGCTGCTTCCGGGTCAGGACGAGATCAGGGACCTGACGCTTACCATTAACTTTATGCTGGACAATATCGAGAGTTCATTTGATGAAATCAAACAGTTTACTGCAGATGTTTCCCACGAATTACGAAATCCTCTTTCCGCTATCAAAGGTGAGATTGAAGTCGCCGTATCCCGTAAAAGAGATGCCACCGATTACCACGAAACCCTACACAACTGTCTTGAGAGGATTGATGATCTGATAAAAATGGTGAATGATCTTTTTCTGATTTCCCGTTTTGACGCAAAGAAATATGACCTTAAACCCAGCCGTATAAATCTTGCCGAGTTATTAGGGGAGATGTATGATTTTTTTCTTCCCATAGCACAGGAAAAAAACATTCATTTTGTCATTGAGCGGTGTGATACTATATTTGCTTCTGTGGACAGGCAAAAGATTCTTCAGCTATTGAATAATCTTATGGATAATGCGGTAAAATTTACTCCTGAAAACGAATCCATAACCCTGTCCTTAATCGAACACAGCCATGAAGCAGAGCTGAACGTTAGTGACAGCGGCATCGGCATTCCTGAAAACGATCTTGAGAATATATTTAAACGGTTTTATCAGGTTGATCCGTCACGGTCAGGCGATGAGCGCGGTGCAGGACTTGGTCTGCACATATGTAAAAGGATCGCGGAGGTCCATAATGGATCAATTGTAGCCAAAAGAAACAAAACAAAAGGCGTAACATTTACTGTATGGTTGCGTTTAAAATAACCTGTTATCCCCATCATTTATCTAAAACTTGAACCCAAGATAAATGGTCTTCAAACTTAGCTGGGCGTCCAAAAATGAACATTTTTCGGAGGCCTCATGAAATTATGGATGCATCATCCGGCGAAGTTTTTGAGCCGTATTGTACTTTGAGAAGGTCTTCCCCGCTCTTGGTTTGATTTTTCGGTCCAGCATGCGCGCCGCGCGGAGTAGGGGATTTGGATTTCGAAAAGCGAAGGTGTAGGTATGTTCTAGCAGGTCTCGGTCCGAATACTCCTCAACTGTAACTTTCATAAAGAATTCCCAATGCGTTTCCCCCACGGTCTTGCCCAAGGATTTTAAGTAGGCCAGTATCTCTCGGGCCACTAAATCTTTCACTTTCTGCCGGGATCGATAGCACATCTCGAAATCAAAAAAGAGGAACTGGCCGTCATCCATGATCATGACGTGCTTGAGGTCTCCGTTCTCATGGATTAGCCTGGGTTCACTCCGCTCAAGGGCGAGTCGATGGCGATGGTGCCACACGGGAAGAAACCGTTTCCACATGTCGAGACGTTCGTCAAGCGGAACCTCCAGGTCAGCAAAGTAGTGGATGAATCTGGGCCGATCCACGTATTCGAACAGGCGCCAACCCTT
>JASFHC010000256.1:0-4051 GCA_050123435.1 Desulfobacterales bacterium | reverse complement strand
TGCCGATGCCACATAAATCGTACTTTTTCGGTAATCACGAAAATTGGAAAAATTAACCGGCACAGGCTTGGCATAACCAAAAATGACCGGAGAACCTGTTAAGTTCAATATAAGCGGCAGAAGCAACGACCCTACAAAATCTAGATGTTTTACTGGATTTAAAGTGAGTCTCCCGGCTAAAAGAGCGGTATTATCTCCCATACGGAGCGCTATATAACCATGTGCCACCTCGTGTATGGTTACGGCGAAAAGGAGCGGAACGATCATTACAACTAACTGATTTAGATCTAAATTAGCGAACATAGGCTTTCACGAAATCAAGTTCATCATTACGTGTTTTAAGCTGGCCGTTTAATTTGGCATCCAAGACAGCCTGTAGGATTTCCCGGTAAATCGGACCGGGTTCAAGTGCCATTTTTTTTAGATCCTTGCCTTTTACCGATGTATCGATATATCTCAGTCGGGTAACGTAATCAGAGATAGATCTCTTTACCGTTTCGTGTTTGGTGGCTGCCATCATATACAGGATCAGCTCAATCCTGAAAACGGCAAGTTGTTTATAGATAGCACTGTTTTTTGCCGACAGATTTCGTTCCATCCATAACATGGACATGTCAGCCTCAAAACGTTCCTTGCAGAAAATTGTTTTGTACCGCGGCGCAAGTTCAATTCGCATGCAGATTTCATCAGCTATTTCTTTATCGCAATGCCTTGTGAGCGCCAGAAAATAAACGGCCCATCTCATATACGGTTCTTCCAGAAAAAGCAAATCATACCAGGATAGCACCTTTTTGACTGAGCTAAACAATGAAATCATCTGGTTGTTTAATTCTATGGAAGGATGGACAACACTCAGGAGATCATATTCATCCAGCCTTTTGATGGCGGCCAGGGGTTTTTTTTCTTCGAGAATCTGACGAAGTTCGGCAAATACCCTCCGGCCGCTGAGGCGCTTAAAAAAATCCATTTTTACGGCATTTTCAATCAGTCCTGAAGTCAGTTTACCGATGGAAAAACCGAAACGCTGTTCAAATCTTATTGCGCGGAATACCCGGGTCGGATCCTCAACAAAACTTAAATTGTGCAACACTCTGATAGATTTTTCCTTGATGTCCTTCTGGGCTGAAAAAAAATCGATCAATAGACCGAATTTATTTGGTTTAAGCTGGATCGCCAGGGTATTTACAGTGAAGTCCCGTCTAAAGAGGTCGAGTTTTATGGAACTCATCTCCACAGTGGGAAGGGCCGCAGGAAATTTGTAGTATTCCATTCTGGCCGAAGCCACATCAATTTTAAAACCATCCGGGAAGATAATTACCGCGGTGCCGAACTTTTCGTAGGAGTGAATACGAGCATTCACGAATTTTGCATATTTTTTTGCAAATGCGATGCCGTCTCCTTCGATGACAATGTCTAAATCTTCGTTGGTTCGGTAGAGAAACAGATCCCGAACAAATCCGCCCACAACATAAGCATTGCAACCTAATTCGTAAGCTTTTTCGCCGATCACTTGAAGCATGTCGAAAATACGAGGTGAAAGGCGTTCTTTCATGAACTTGAGGACGTTCCGGGTTCTGACGTGGACGGGTTCCTTGAGCAGATCCGGTGAACTCGAGGAAGTCGATTTGGATTGCCCCACCAGAATATTAAGCAAATCGGTGCGCGTAATGACACCGGTGATGACATCATTGTCGATGACAGGTAAAATCCGCTGCTTGTTTTCGATGATTTTTTCCTGAATTTCCGAAAGTTCGGCATCGGGCGACACCGAAACAAGTTCGGTTGTCATATACTCTTTGACTTTAATGTGATCCAGCCCATGGTGTAGGGCTTTCTCAATAATCTGGCGGGTTATACACCCGAGCAGGTTTTCTGCACCGTTGAGCTTTTGGGTAACCAGGAGGGCGTTGATGTTGTAACGTGTGAGAAGATTGCCGGCTTCTTTGCAGGAGACTTCGTCACCTATCCTAATGGCCGGAGATGACATTAGGTCTTTTGCCCGGTTCCTGGACTTGATTTTGCTGTAGAGGATTTCCGTAAGCTTGTGCTCAATCTGCGCAAGTGTCTTACCTTTGATGCTTGCGGAAGCCGCAAAGGTATGCCCCCCACCGCCAAAGGGGGTAACAATCGCCCCCACATCGACCTCGGGTATTTTGCTTCGGGCCACGATATACATTTTGTCTCCCATTCGCGCAATGGCAAAAATGGCATTGAGGTTTTCCATCTTAACCATTTTTTGGACCAGGAAAGCGAAATCCGACACATAATTGTCGGTGGATACGGTTGTAATTACAATTTCGATCCCGTTGATGTTGTAGCGGGTTGCCGCCTGGATCATGTCGTTTAAAAGTCCCACCTGTTCCGGACTTATCTCTCTTGAAATTAGATTTGAGACCATGTTTAAATTTGCTCCTTTTGAAAGGAGAAAGGCGGCGGCTTTAAAATCTTTTTCGGTGGTGGACGGGAATGTAAAAGAACCGGTATCCTCATATATTCCGAGACACATAATAGTGGCTTCATCCGGAGAAATGTCAACACCCTTATCCTTTATGATTTCCGTGAGGATACTGACAGTGGCGCCGGTTAAGCAATGAACCTCGTAATCACCCTGGATATCGTTATCCATGGGAGGGTGATGGTCGTAAATGTGTATATCGATGTCTGATCGATTGAGTATGTCTGCAAATTTTCCGATACGGCTTGGTTGTTTGGTATCTACCAGAACCAGTCTTTTGAGATTTCTCAGGTCCACATCTTTAATGTTGACCATGTTAAAGAGGTAGACCATAGACTTGATAAAGAAGTTTCTTAAATTTTTTTCCTGGGAACCGGGGAAAACTACGAGTGCATCGGGATAGAGCTTCTGGGCTGCAAGCATGGATGCCAAAGCGTCAAAGTCGGCATTGATGTGGGTAGTAATGATAGTAAGATCTTTTTTATTATTTCTGGTTTTTTTTGTCATTTTTCTACTTTATCAGGGCTGAGTATTATTATAAAGAGTTACATATATAGGCAAGATTATCAAGCTGTTTCGTAACGATGAGACCTTTGAAAAACGCCCCTTTTTGCTCAGTTTCTGCGTCAGGCTCAAATTTTAATCCTCGAAATACTCAATGTATTCCTGTGGTTAAAATTATCGCCTTTTTTGAACTTAAACAAAAATTGACATTTTTCAAAGGTCTCACGATTTTATATAAATTTAGGGAAGATGTTGTTGTTTGGCGTACTTTGTGATATTGCCTGTCACGGGAATATACGGGCTAAATGAGAAGGAGGAATAATCATGACCGTCTATATATGGAGTGGAAAGAACAGACAGAATAAGAAACAGAAAGGTGAGATGGAAGCCTCTACCGAAGAAGCTGTGCGCTCCGAACTGATCCGGCGAAAGATAACTCCTTCCAAGATTAAGAAGAAACCCAAGGATATTTTTGAAAATGTTTCTTTCATGCAGCCCAAGATAAAAGAGAAAGATATAATAATTTTTTGTCGACAATTTTCTACCATGATTGATGCGGGGCTCCCAATAATCCAGTGCCTCGATATTCTATATGCTCAGCATGAAAACAAAACATTTAAGAATATGTTAAAGGAAATTAAACAAAATGTAGAGAGTGGACAAACCTTTGCGGAGGCATTGAAAAAATACCCAAAACAGTTTGACGATCTTTTTGTAAACATGATTTCGGCCGGTGAGGCAGGCGGTATCCTTGATACGATCTTAAGACGTCTTTCTGCTTATTTGGAGAAGGCTGCAAAGCTCAAATCCCAGATAAAAGGAGCTATGACTTACCCGGCTGTAACTATGGTGATCGCTATAATTGTTGTTGGAATTATCATGGTTTTTGTTATTCCTGTGTTTGAGGAAATGTTTGAGGGGATGGGCGGAGCCCTTCCGGTTCCCACACAAATTGTTGTAAATATGAGCAGGATTGTCAAATCAAATATTCTTTATATAATTGTCGCCATAGTTTTGGCAATATTTACATTCAAAAGATTTTATAAAACCGAAAAAGGAGGAGCTTTAATGGATGACCTTTTTCTCAAATTG
>JASFHC010000255.1:0-4076 GCA_050123435.1 Desulfobacterales bacterium | reverse complement strand
ATTCTCCCAGTACATTATCACCGTATTGAATAATCAGGTGAAGAACCGGCACCGGTAAAAGAATATTTTTGTTTTTTGCTTCCTCTAGAACAATTTGACTGAGAATTGAAGCAGTTACGTCATCTTTGCTTTTTGCATCAATCACTTCCACCCGACGGCCCTGTCTGATGAGATCCGCCACCTGATTGAGTGTAACATATGCGCTTTTTCCCATGTCGTACAATCTTCTGTTGGCATATTTTTTTAGTTTTATTTTGTCAGACATCGGTTTTTCCTTTTTTTGAAAATAAATTTAACAAACTTATTTTATGTTGTATCGCAATATAAAACCTGATTTTAGATCTTATATCGTATTATAATTTTAATATATCTGTCAATAATATTAATACTTAAAAGCAGTTAAAAGCCTATGCCCGAGCGGGTCCAAACTAAACAAAAAATTGTTGCAACGCAATATTTTATCTTGACAAATAAAATTTAAAGGTTATTATTCAGACGTGAACGCCTCAAGCCATAAAATAAAAAAAAATTAACAGGAGGGATTATTAACATGGATTCATCAAAAATTGCAAAGCAAATGATCGATTTTCAGAAAACAACGTTTGACAACACTTTCAATGCTATGGTTTTGCTTCAAGAGCAGGCCGAAAGTATGGCTGGTACGATCTTGGATCAGGCAACATGGATGCCAGAAGAAGGAAGAAAGGCAATCAATGATTGGCTGAAAGCCTATAAAAAAGGGCGTGAGGATTTCAAAAAGGGCGTGGATGAAAACTTTAAAAGAGTTGAAGATTTTTTTAGCGCATTCGATAAGGCCCAAAAAACCAAAAAATAACATTAGGAGGTAACGTAATGGAACAATATCAAATTTTCAAGCAGATGGCTCAATTCAATAAAACTGCCTTTGACAACAGTTATAACACAATGACCATGTTTAGGGAGCAGAACGAAAAAATGGCAAACTCTCTTTTAGATCAAGCAACATGGTTACCCGAGCAGGGGAAAAAAGCCATAACTGAGTGGATGAAGAGCTATAAAAAAGGTTGTGATGATTTCAAAAAAATAGTTGACCAAAATTATCAAAATCTGGAAAAATGTTTTACTGGTTTTAGCAAATAAAGCCAAATCTTGAGTGTGGTTCATAGCCAGCCTGTAGGGACTTCGGCGTATGGCTATGAGCCACATAATGTTTTAAATTATAGGGGGGGCAAACAGATATGGTTAAGGTGAAGAGCAGCCCGAATGATCCTGATTTTCTTAACAATATATTTCGCAAAAACGTTTCTGCATTCTCTCATCTCATTAGTGCCTCACAAAATTACCTGAGCGCTATGTCCAAGTACGCCAATGATTTTATGCTCCCTTATTTGATTGCTATAAGCTATTTCAATAATGTGGAAAAATACAAACTTTGGAGTACTTCGCCCCTGGAGACGGTTCAATCCTATATGGATCTTTTGGCGTTTAATCTTGACCTTATTAGTAGAGGTATTAGCGGCGGCATGCAAGCGATGAATATTTCAGGAAAGATGGAAATGGAAAACGCCATTGCCGCCATGTTCAACACTCTTTTTTGTGCAGATGGTGAAGATTTAGAAGCCTTTTTAGCACGACAAACGAAAATGATGGACGTGATGGCCAACATGTATCCACAGGCCATCCAGGATATTGAACCTGAATATGGGTTCCATTTTGAACGGGATGACAATAAAAGGGTTGCCGAAACAGACAGGTTTATTCTTTATCAAATCCTTCCCACGGATAAAAAGGTTAAAGTCAATAAAAACGGCAAACCGGTCTTAATTCTTCCTCCCTATGTTCTGGGAGCCAATATTCTGGCATTTTTACCCTATGAACATAAGAGTTACACTCATTGTTTTGCAAACCGAGGGATTCCCACTTATATCAGAATCCTCAAGGATATCAATATGACTGAGGCGGTTCAGGTTATGACCGGTGAGGATGATGCCCTTGATACCCGCTTGTTTTGCGAAAAGATAAAAAAAAGACACGGAAAACCCGTAACGTTGAACGGATATTGTCAGGGCGGTTTTTTTGCCGTTTGCAATCTCCTTTCCGGAGAGCTGGATGGACTGGTTGATGCACTTATCACCTGCGTAGCTCCCATAGATGGAACCAAAAGCAGGGGGCTGGCGAATTTTTTTGATAGCCTGCCCCAGCGATTTTATGATCTGGCTTACGGAACCAAAACCTTGCCCAATGGAAACAAAGTTGTGGACGGCAAGCTTATGGGATGGATCTATAAGCTCAAAAGCATAGGGGAGGAATCACCGGTTGCTACGTTTTACAGAGATTTGATGATGTTCGACCGACAGGGGGGTAAAAATGTGAAAATCAGCAAGACGGCGGCTGCAATTAACTACTGGATGAGCAATGAGCGTAATGATCTTCCAATAGAGATTACCCATATGAGTTTTGTTTCCTATAACATCCCGATTACCAAAGACGGAACGCTTCCGGTAACGCTTTTTGGAAGAAAGCTTAATTTTAAACGATTGCCAAAAAAGGGGATTAAATGGCTTATCTGCTATGGCGAAAGTGATGATCTGGTGGAGAAAGAAGCGGCCGTTGCACCTCTGAATTATATTGATGTTGAAGTAACGCCTTTCCCAAAAGGTCATGTGGCCATTGCAACCTCCTGGTCAAATCCAACGTCCGCATGTGCGCTTCATACTCGTTTTGGCGACCAAAACTATCGGGGACCTGTACGTTTTCAGTTGGATTTGGATGAAGAAATAAACGGATTAGACACAAAATCCGTTAAAAAAAAGGCCTCCAAATCAAGTAAAGAGAAAATTACTGTAAAGTCTGCCGCTAAATCCGGCAAGGCCAATTCAGTTGCTATAATAAAAAATAATAAGAAAAAACCGGTTGATAGGTAAATTTTGTGGACAAACATTTCTTGGAATTTTGGGGAAATTTTTTGATCAATGCCGCCAAAGGGCAGAAACAACTGCAAGACATGTCAAAATGGATGCAGCAGGGCTTTGAAGGTTTTGATGAACTGACGGGTATGTTCAAAAAATTCTATGGCTTGGAACATATGGAGAAAAACACTCCAGCCCATATGGAAACCTGGAAAAAGGCATTAGAAAATTTCCAAAAGTCTTTTAAAGATTATATGCGTCTAATGGGTGTGGTACCAAAAGACGAGCACCTGGCTCTGGTCAAAAAATATGAAGAACTCAAAGAAAAAGTTGCCGCTCAGGAAGAAACCATAAATAATCTGCGGATGCTTTTGGAAGAAAAAAAGGTTGAAACACAGGGGGAATTGGTTCAAGGATTTCAGGAAATAATAGAAAAGCAGAGCCAACAGTTTCAGGAAACAATGGAGACGCTGAGCTGTTTTTTTAAAAAAGATAAAAATCAACCATGATAGTATCGTAAAAACTCAGAAAAACGACCCGTTTAAAAATCCATTTATTATAGATGGTAATAAAAAGAGAGGAGAAATATGCTGAACATTAAGGGATCAGTTGCGGTTATTACCGGCGGCGGCGGCGGAATTGGTTTGGCAGTTGCCAAATACTGGGTGCAAAACGGCGGCAAGGTGGTAATTGCGGATGTGGCTGAAAAATTTCTGGAGCAGGCCGTGGCTGAAATTAAAGCTTTAAATGGTGAAGTCACTTCAGTGGTTTGTAATGTTACCAATGAAGATGATTGTGCCGGGCTGGCTGATACTGCAATTGAAAAATTTGGGCAGATTAATCTGGTTGCACCCTTTGCCGGTATTATCAAGGATGGACTGATGCTGTCCACGGACAAAAAAACCGGAAAAGTTAAAAGAAAAATGTCCTTGGAGCAATTTCAAACGGTCATTGATATCATTCTGACCGGTGTGTTTTTAACCGTACGGGAATGCGTTGAACGCATGATTAATCATAACTGCAAGGGGTTGATCTGTATGGTATCTTCCACCGGTTCTCTGGGAACCGCGGGCCAGATTAATTATTCTTCCAGCAAGGCGGCCATGTCGGTGATGCCGAAAGTGATCACAGCCGAATTTTTCCGGCGCGGCCTGGCAGACAAGATCCGTTGTGTGGCCATTGCACCGG
>JASFHC010000254.1:0-4082 GCA_050123435.1 Desulfobacterales bacterium | reverse complement strand
CGAAATTCTTTTAAACGCAGCCCCAGATCAAACCACTCGGTTGAACGCTTTTCTGAATCGAATGTAATTCTGAGATCTTTGCTCCAGTAATTAAAGGATTTGTTTATTGTATCCAGTTCGCGATTTTCAGCTTTTAGAATGGTCAATGAGGTCTTTCCCCTTTTAACGGATAACTCAATGGCAACCTGGGCAATTTGATTGATCTGGGCTCTGAGTCTGGTGGAGTGAGCCCGCTTTTCGATTATCCAGTATGCAACGGTGTTTAATTCGTACAACCGGGGACAGGAGTGAGAATAAAAATTGATAAGATGCTGCTCGCCGCCCCATAGTTCCTGCATGCCGGTCAGGCTCTCAAAAACGAATCGAACCTCACCGGCCAGAGTTCCATGAATCCCGTAAAGGGCGTCCATTACCTGGTTGATTTGCCGTGGTTCATCCACTCTGATGATTTGGCAGGGCCGCTTGGATTTTTTATGTTCATAAAAATTGAGAAAGACTTTGGAACCCGAACCTTTTCCGTATGTAAAGCAATCCAGAATGATTAATTGATTGTTCTGGGCCAAAACCCCCAGCTTTTCCAAAAGGTTTTTCGGGGAACGATCAAAGCTGACGTAAATGATCGGCCGGTTTTGTACTTGGGAAGCCTGAATAAAGTTCAGACAGTACACGGAGGCCAGACTGCCGGAATTGTCATACCAGATGACGTTATCTCCGATATAGAGTCCATCCAGCAAGTTGTCCAGCTGGCTGACTCCTGATGACACTCGCAATTTTTCTGAAGGCATTGATTCCTCACTTTTTTCAAGAACACAAACAACATTAAAACAACTAATTTAATGTTTAACAATGTATGTTACCTGAGCATCCGCTTCATGGCACCTCGTAATATCTGCCAAACGTATGCGTTGCCTTGTATCCAACATCAACTTGATCATAAGAGGGTCTAAATGAAATATAAAGAAAATATGAGTTCATGTCAATTCAAGGAATTATTGAGTGTTGAAACGATTGTGATATAGTTCTTTTTATCGGCGTAAATCCTTTTTACAGGGTTTCCCTTTTTGTTTTTTATATGTAATAGGAATGAATTGGCCTCATATTGGGTGAAGGGTTGAATCAGCCGATTTTCTTCTTATCTTAAAGACATAAATTAGAACTCAGTTAGTTGTTACCGAAGTCTCTCATCATGCAATTTATTACCGTACCCGGCTTAAAGGGAAAAATTTATGTTCCTGAAAAACAACAGGAATGTCTAAAAAAGCATCCGTGCAAGGATTGCTATTTTTGTCAGTTGTGCAGTGACGACAGATGCAGAGTGTGTATAGGCCATAAAACCACCAACGGTCAAAAATCTTCCGAAAAATAAATGCCTTTCAATGGTCTTTTTCTGGTTTCTTACCTTCAAGACGTCTTAAAGTGTTATCATATTCCGGAAATCCAACCACGGCCTGCAACTCTCTAAAATCAAGTATCCGCTCCGGCATTTTCCCTTCCCGTATGTCATATAGGGCTTCGCGCATGGCATAAAGCGCAGAAGACAACAGCGTTAACGGATATGCAGCTATCTTATACCCTATTCTCTTAAGTAACTCAGGCGGTAATACCGGTGTGTTCCCGTATTCAAGAATATTGGCCATCTGGCAGCCGCCGACCTCGGAGCAAATCTTATACATTTCTTCTTCTGAACGAGGGGACTCAATAAAGATAATATCAGCCCCCATATCCACAAAGAGTTTCGCTCTCTCAATGGCTTCGGAAAGTCCGTGCGTATCCCGTGCATCGGTGCGTGAGACAATCACAATATCTTCTTCTCGATCACGCGCTTCATCCCGTGCCTCGATCACAGCACGAATTCGCAGGAGAGCTTCTTCTCGCTCGACCACCTCTTTGCCTGTGGTGTGACCACAGCGCTTTGGGCTGCGCTGGTCCTCTATCATAATGCCGGCGAATCCTGCCTGAATATACCCATGAACGGTACGCTTGACATTTACCGTATTGCCGTAGCCGGTATCCCCGTCTCCAATCACCGGGATATCAACCGCTGAGCATATATTACGACCTTGGTCCAACATTTCTGCGTAGGAGATAAGCCCCGTATCCGGCAATCCCAGGCGTGCGGCTGAGACCGCGAAACCGCTCATAAAAGTCAGAGAATAACCGCACTGCTGAATGAGCTTTGCACTAATACCGTCATAACAGCACGGCATGATTATAAACTCGGGAGCTTCTAGTAATTTCCTAAGCCTGGCCACCCCGGCCGATTGTCCGGTCAATGGGTATACCTCCTTTACGGATTTCATCTCCAACATATATTTCAGATCAGGCATCCCTTAATACACCAATTTGCCTTTCGATACAACAAAATCTAATTATCTTTAAAAAATTTATAGGGTTATAACAAACAGACGCAAATTTCAGAATTCAATATCTAATGATCTCCTGAATCTTGAATTTCGATTATCATGATGTGTCATTTGTTTTTCAGGTTTATCCGGTATATGATATTCAATACTATTGTTTGAATTATCTGCTCAATTTGTGCTAAACATAAGTTGCATTTTTTCAAAATTATTCTATTCATGGAAGAATTTTAATCGATTACACCAAAGATGGGAGTGTCCTTGACATGAAAAATGGTATGGTTAACAAGTCCGTGGTGTTGCTCCTGATTTTCTTCATATCCGCACTTTTTCTTTCGATGATCCGCCATTTTTTAATGGCGATTCTTCTGGCCGGCATTTTTTCAGCCCTGGCCCATCCGTTATATCTCTGGTTTGAGAGACATTTCAGAGGACGGCGAAACCTTGCCTCTCTGGTGACGCTGATTTTAATCCTTCTGCTGGTGTTACTGCCTTTGGGCGTTTTATTAGGAATTGTGGTCGCCCAGGCGATC
The DNA here is from genome assembly GCA_050123435.1 of Desulfobacterales bacterium. Taxonomy (GTDB): domain Bacteria; phylum Desulfobacterota; class Desulfobacteria; order Desulfobacterales; family UBA11574; genus S5133MH16. Next base: position 1,189 of record JASFHC010000254.1, on the reverse strand, counting down.
AAGGTGGGCCAGTCGGTCACACCGTGGGTCCAGAAGCAACTGGCTGAACCTGCGGCATTTTCCGACCTTTTAAAATTGATTCCTTTTTATGATCAAATTATGCCCTATCAAGAGCTAATATTACGCAAGGCCGGTGAGACGGTGGGCTTATTGAGCAGTTTTTTGATCAATCACCTTGAATCTCTGACCAAGATGACCGTCAATTTCTTGCTAATGCTTTTTATCCTTTTGTATTCCATGTTTTTCTTTTTAATGGACGGTCACAAGCTGCTGCACAAAATTCTGTACTATCTACCGCTTGAAGATCGTCAAGAACAGAAGATGCTGGACAAATTTACGTCAGTAACCCGGGCCACCTTAAAAGGTACCGCAGTTATCGGTCTGCTGCAAGGCGGTCTTGCCGGAATAGCATTTGCCGCGGTCGGTATTCCAAGCGCGGTTTTTTGGAGCGCCGTCATGACGGTGCTGTCCATTATTCCAGGCATTGGGACCATGCTGGTATGGGGTCCTGCAGCAATTATTCTGGCAGCAGCCGGAAATTATTTTAAAGCGGCCGCTTTGGCAATTTTTTGCGGTCTGGTGGTGGGAAGCATTGATAATTTGTTACGCCCCCGTCTGGTGGGCAAAGACACACAGATGCACGAACTATTGATTTTTTTTGGTACGCTGGGCGGGATCGCATTTTTCGGCGTAATCGGATTTATCATCGGCCCCATTATCGCTGCTCTTTTTGTGACCATCTGGGATATTTACGGCCTTGTCTTTTGTGATATCTTACCTGAAGTGGGTTCATTGGACGGCAACCCTGCGACCGATGATGCGCAATCAAATGCTGCAGGAGATAATAATGGTAAAGATGACTAAGATTGAAGTCAAAGCCGCGTAAACAATAGACTCGTAACCACATGAAACTATTTGACGGAATAACTTATAACATACGGGGATTTTGGCTGGGAGTCAAAACGCCGAAACTCATGATGCTGGGGCTTATCAGGCTTGCTGCGGTTGTTATCATCACAATTATTTTCGCGAGCCTGACCCTTATATATCACCAAGAGATATTAAACCTTATCTGGACAAGACCGGAAAGCCGGTGGCTTTTATGGTTATGGTACCTTCTTTCTTGGGTAATTTCTCTTTTTCTCGTAGTACTGTCATCGGTTTTTTCCTATCTTATTTCTCAGATCCT
>JASFHC010000253.1:0-4090 GCA_050123435.1 Desulfobacterales bacterium | reverse complement strand
CGCATCTATTTTTTGTCAGGGGGATTTTGATCGGATTCAATAAAGTGGAACATATTAAAGGAATTGTAATAATTGCAGGCAACTTTGGCAGCGGAAAGACCGAAGTCGCCGTAAATCTTGCAGTTAATCGGAAGCGCTCGGGTATAGACGTTCGGATAGCGGATCTTGACCTTGTTAACCCCTACTTTAGAACCCGGGAGGCAAGGGAACCCCTTGCTCAACTGGGCATCGAAGTGGTTTTACCTCCGGAAAAATATCTGCAGGCGGATCTGCCCATTTTAAGCCCTGCCATAGCCGGTCTAATTCGTCGACCGAGCCAACTGACGCTGATAGACGCAGGAGGCAATGATGTGGGTGCCACTGTCCTCGCAAGCCTCGCAGACTCATTTCGGAAACAGCGTGTGCATATGCTCCAAGTTGTGAATCCGTATCGGCCCTTTACGGATACGGTGACCGGGTGTTTGAAAATGCGCGACCAGATCGAAAAAGCTTCCAAGATAACCATAGCCGGTATCGTTGGCAATGCAAACCTGATCGATGAAACCACCGTTGAGCATATATATAAAGGACATGATTTTGTTAAAGAAGTGTCTGACCAAAGCCGCTTGCCCCTTGAGTTTATCACGGCATCGGTAGAACTTTTGCCTCAAATAGATGTTGAGCGTTTTTCTTGTCCGGTTTTGCCTATTGAAAGACAACTGGTTCCGCCGTGGAAAAAGCCGGTCCAGTTGAAAAAATAAGCTGCTGAAAAAAGGAGTTAGAGTTTATGGCATATAAACATACTGTTGATAACGACCTATGCAAAGGATGTGGACTATGTGTCAGCGTATGCCCAAAAAATGTCCTTGAAATTTCCGATCAAGTCAACGCCATGGGTTATTTCCCTGCGTATCAGGCACGCCCTGAAGACTGCATCTTCTGTACAACATGCTGCATCATGTGTCCTGATGTAGCGATAAGCATAACCAAAGTTGTTGAAGAGAACGCAGCTCAAGAATAAACGGAGGAAAAACATGGGCAAAATATTAATGAAGGGAAATGAAGCGATCGGAGAGGCCGCAATCAGGGCTGGATGTCTTAATTACTTTGCCTATCCCATTACGCCACAATCTGAAGTTGCGGAGTACCTTTCCCGCCGCATGCCGGAAGTAGGAGGTGTATTTTTACAGGGCGAAAGTGAAATTGCCGTTGGGAACATGCTTTTCGGTGCTGCGGGATGCGGCGCCCGGGTTTTTACTACGTCATCGAGCCCGGGTATAAGCCTGATGAGTGAAGCCATCAGTTATATCTCATCTGCCCAGTGCCCGGTTGTTTTTGTCAACATTGTACGCGGCGGCCCCGGACTGGGCGGAATTCTTCCTTCCCAGGCAGATTATTTCCAGGCTACAAAAGGGGGGGGGCATGGGGATTACCGACTGCTTGTTATGGCGCCGGCAAGTGTCCAGGAAGCTGTTGAGATGGTAATGAAGGCTTTCCCTCTGGCGGAAAAATATCGAAACCCGGTGATGATTCTGGGCGACGGTCTGATCGGGCAGATGATGGAACCGGTTGAATTCCCAGAGCACCTCAGATCCGAACCGAGCAATAAGGATGAGTGGGCGACAAATGGCATGGATACTCGAAAAAGCAGCGCGCCAAATCTGGTTAAATCTTTATTTTTGAATGCGGAACTACTGGAAGAACATAATGTAGTCTTAAAAGAAAAGTATGACCGCATGAAACAAGAAGAAGTGCGATATGAATCTTTTAACATGGACTCGGATTATCAGGCGCTTATCGTCAGCTTTGGTACCATGAGCAGAGTTTGCAGAACCGTTATTGATAATTTAAAAGCCCAAGGTTTTGAGGCGGCCATGATAAGGCCCCAAACCCTTTTCCCCTTCCCCGAAGAACCGATAAAACAGGCTGCTTCAAAAGAAAGCTGTAAGGTCGTATTAAGTATCGAATTGAACATGGGGCAGATGGTTGAAGATGTGGAACGAAGTGTTCAAGGGAAGTGTCCCGTTTACTGGTATGGGAAAGCCGGTGGTGATGTACCCACGCCGGAAGAAGTCATCGATGTTATTAAATCATATTTTTAATGTGCAATGTTGGCGTGAGATCTCGAGCCTTCATTTACCTAGTGTCTATCCATAAATGAAGGCTTTTGTTCAAGATCAAAGCATGTGAAAAAAATGAACACCTCGGTACGATCTGCCGGACCTACGGGGCAGGCAGGCATATATTTAATATTCCAAGTATTATTTTTTGAACATAACGCAGAGATTGGGCCCCGGTTAAATATTAAATACGGATTTAACTGGGCAGGCAAAAAGGCCATTTATGAATGGACACTAACTATCGAATGAGGAGCAGTTATAATGGCTAAGACATTTAAGAAACCCGAAGCCCTTTCCGATCAACCGACTCATTACTGCCCGGGTTGTACACACGGTATTATTCACCGTTTGGTGGCCGAAGTTATCGATGAACTGGGGATCAGGGGTCGCACGGTTGGTATCGCCCCTGTGGGGTGTTCGGTTTTGGCCTACAATTATTTTACCTTCGATTTTCAGGAGGCGGCCCATGGACGGGCTCCAGCAATGGCCACAGGAATAAAAAGGGTCCGACCTGACCTGATCGTTTTTACCTATCAGGGTGACGGTGATCTGGCAAGTATCGGAATGGGAGAAATTATACATGCTGCCAACCGGGGAGAAAAGTTTACTACAATCTTTGTTAACAACACAGTATACGGGATGACCGGTGGTCAGATGGCACCGACAACATTGCAAGGCCAACGCACGACGACCTCTCCCGCGGGACGTAATGTTGAAGAGGTCGGCATGCCGGTTAAAATAGCCGAACTCATATCTGCTTTAGAGACTCCTGCATATGTTACGAGACAGACCGTAATAAAGCCAAAATATGTTGTCAGGGCAAAAAAAGCCATTAAAAAAGCCTTCCAATATCAAATGGACGGCCGATGTTTCAGCTTGGTGGAGATCGTAAGCACATGCCCGACCAACTGGGGTCTTACTCCGGTGGATGCTATTCAGTGGGCCGAGGATAACATGCTTCCCTATTTTAAGCTGGGCGAATACAAAACACCCGATAAGGTTGAGGAGGACTGAATGCAACGTGAAGTGATGTTTGCCGGTTTTGGGGGTCAGGGCATTCTGTTGATAGGGAATATTCTAGCACACACTGCAATGGAAGAAGGTTACGAGGTGGCATGGGTTCCTTCTTATGGTCCGGAGATGCGCGGCGGGACCGCATATTGTCTGGTGGTTATCAGTGACAGGCCCATAGGCTCTCCGATTATCAGGAACCCTATGCATCTGGTGGCCATGAATCATCCTTCTTTAGAAAAATTTGCGCCCATGGTAAAACCAAACGGCGTTGTAGTTATCAATAGTTCATTAATCCACATTGGCTCGGACCGCGATGATGTTGACGAACTTCTGGTACCTGCCAATGATATTGCAAAAGACCTGGGGAGCATAAAAGTGGCCAATATTGTGGCACTTGGCGCTTTTGTTGCTCGCAGCAAAATTGCCGATTTTGAATTAATACGACATTGCATTAAAGAACAATTTTCTTCAAAAGAAAAGCTTATACCGATAAATATGGCGGCTCTTGAAGAGGGAAAAAAAATTGCTCAAATCAACTAAGTTTCAAAACCCGTAACCTGGATAAACCTGAAAAAAAAAGATTCTTTATTTCAAAAAACATGAAGTTATCTGTACCCGATTATATTCTATCCATAAAACCGTATACCCCCGGAAAACCCTTGGAAGAGCTTGAAAGGGAATATGGTATCGTTGATTCCATAAAACTTGCCTCTAATGAAAATCCTCTAGGTCCTTCTCCCATGGCGGTTAAGGCCATCAAAAACGCTATTGGAAAACTGAACCGGTATCCTGACGGAAGCGGTCATGATTTTATTCAAAAAATTTCTGAGCATTTGGGTGTATCCCCAAAAAACGTTGTTTTAGGAAACGGTTCCGATGAAATTATCGGTATGCTCGCCTGTGGATTGCTTCAGCCGGGTGATGAAGCCATTCTTCCATATCCTTCCTTTCTAATGTATGAAATAACGGTTCGTAGC
>JASFHC010000252.1:0-4105 GCA_050123435.1 Desulfobacterales bacterium | reverse complement strand
CTGGAACGAAAGGAGATGGGCTCGATTTTTATGGGCTTTGATTCCATTTTTTTGAGGTCACACCTTATCTCTGCATATAACCGTTACATGCAAGGCTTTCTGGCGAGGTTTTACAATGATTTTCTGCCGGACATCTTTATATCCGTCCCGTGAACCGACTACTGTGTAACTACCGGGTCTCAGTGATAGCTCGCGAGTTGTAAATTGTCCGAGTTTGCCGACTTTATAAACGGCAACTTCCGTGAGATTATCCGATTCGACTGTCACCAAAACGGGGGTCCGGGCGTCATCTACCAATGCCTTTAGTTCATCCAACCGTTGGCTGAGTTGCGGTCCTTTGGGCTGTAAGCTTTCGGCTTCCTCGATTAAAAGTACCGCATTTTGAAGCTGCGTGCTTGATGCCATGGCATCGGGTTTTTCAAGAAAAAACCCAATCCGCTTTGCAACGCGAATGTGTTCCAGAGCGCGTTCTTTACCCTTTACCGCAAAGCTTATATTGGGGTCAATTTTAAGAACCGCCAGATAAGCGATAAGCGCATTCTCCCAATCCTCAGTCTGCTCACCCGCTAACGCTTTCTGTCGTAGTTTTTCAATTTTAGCGAGTCGGATCGCCTCATCAACCTGCAATAGGGCATTTTGCACTTCGCGTGAATCGGGCCGGAAGGATTTTGCCTTTAGAAGCCGGGTCCTGGCAGATTGATAATGGCCGTCGTGATACGCCGTCAATCCGTCTGACATGAATTTCTGAAACTGTTGCTCGGCGATCCCTTCTTTCACTCGGTTTAGGGCCTTTTGAGCCTCTTTGGATTCAGGGTCCAACTTCAGGGCTTCCCGGTAATCGGTGTGGGCAAAAGCAAACCGGTCATTTTGCTCATGGGTTTTGCCCGATTCTATCAGATGGTTCACCGCATCGAGCTTTTCAGCCCGTTCCAGATTTCGTTGGGCCGTATCATTGAACGGTTCTATCATTAAGGCCGTATGGAATTTTTTTTGGGCAACGTTACTGTCACCCGCTTCAAGAGCCTTTAGACCTTCCTTGATCAGTCTTTGAAACACCGCTTGGGTCGTGTCGGCCAACTCGCCTGCTTTCTTGCCGGCTTGCGCATATTTTTCAGCGGCAGCCAAAAACTTTTTATCCTTAAACCGCTCATCTGCTTCCCGGCTGAGGCCCATCATTTCCTCATATTCTTTACCACCCCATTCTGCTACGCCTTTTTCTTGGACCCCTTTTTCAAGTGTTAAGAACGCTTCCAACGCCTTCTCCGCCTTTTCTTTTTCAAGAGCCTGTTTGGCAGAATGTATTGTTGATGGTAGTTCCATGGTCTGCTGTGGGTCAAGAGCCACGGGTTTAGACGGTCTTAAAGGGTAGGTCTGTAATTTGCTTCTCCGAGCGGCTTCCGGAACCGGTTTTTTTGGGATGTGAACTTTCGATGTTTCGGTTTCATGGGTTTCTTTATTCACATTCACCGGATGTTTCGATAAATGACGGATGAAAATAACACCACCTGCCGCCATGACCAGCAGACCCAAGAACAGGAGTAATATGGGCATCACGGTTAACCGAACTGGACGGGATGAATCCGGTTGGCCGGTGTGAGAGCGCACTTTAATCGGCGTGATTGTTTCCACGTTGTGATCTGAAGTCTGTTGATTTTGATGAGATTGAATCAATTTTTCAGACGGCATAGTTGAATGTCTCGGAAATACCCCCCCCAACGTGGCCGCAGGGAGCTTTATTCAGAGTTCTCTGTTGTTGTCTTTTCCCCGGTTTCCGGTGAAGCATCCGGATCGAGGCCAGTTTCTAAGAAATATATCTGTTCCAGCAATTCGCGCCAGCGTTTAAATTGTTCCTCTGCCGACCCGGTCAACTCATACTGCTGACCTTCAAATTCCATAACAATAGGACGCATCTCGCTTCCAAAAGATTCACTGAGTTCCTTGATTGCCGCTGAGTGGATTTCGGCTTCCTTGGTAATGTTAAACCCCTGGACGATTACCTGACCGCCGACCAGGATCATGCTCACCTGAAGCGCTCCGGTATTGTCGACATCCCCTGCGCTCAGCGCGATCGCACCTGCCAGGAGTAGTCCGCCCGCAACCTTTCGGATCATGGCATCCCGCTTGATCTTTTTGATCGCCTTAATTTCTTGGTAATTAAGCTTACGCCAATTCTCATAGGAAGACCACATCTCAGAATAATATTCTTCATAGTATGCGTTCAACGTGTCTATATACATGTTCTCTCGCTCCCGTATCTTAAGCAAGCGGATCATGATAGGATTTTCATCAGCGGGCAGGCGATTGACGGTAATGATGTTATTTTTCTCTTTTTCCAGATATCCACTAAAGGCGGATGGCGCAAAATTTTCTGCAAATTTTAATTTCGATACGGTACGGATTCTTTTGATCTTCTCAGGAGGCAACTTTATGAAATAGTTCGCCATGTCATTGGAAATCGCATTATATAGGTCCTGATACGCGTCTTTTTCTCCCATGAGATTGTCGGAATAAAATTCGGACGTGGCTTGGGATTTATATTTTTTACTGAACCAGCTTTTTCCGGTGACATCGAACACGTCCACTTGAAGGGCTAAATTCTCTCCGTTTGACTCAAGGATTTTACCTTTAACCAGAACATCGATACTTTCCGTCTCGGTGGGAAGAACACGAACAGCCCCCCAGTAACTGCTTTGCTGTAAGGTGTTTTTCAGATGATACGGTATGAAATGTCTTTCCGCTTTTCGGACTTCCGAGCTGGTATGTTCTTCTTTGGCTTGCTTTTCGGTAATTTTGTCGGACTCAAAGACTATAATGCCCACATCAAGCAATTGGTCTTCAAGGATTTCTTCGCGGGCTTTGATTATGTCAGTGGGGCCGACTTTCTGAGCATAATAAGGGGCACAACCGTTGGATAAAATAAGAATAAAACATATGAATAAGAATTTTTGATGATTAGCAAATTTCATCTAAGCACATGAGTGATATTTATATGTTATTTGCCTTTATTTTTTTTATAGTCTTCATATTCCTTCCAAAGCTTTTTCCTGAGTTCGGGATCGGTTTCCTGTTCCGCCGCTTCGCGAAGCTGTCTGGCCACGATGTCATCATCTTTAGGGTCGTAGCGATTTTTGGGATGATTCCTGGAACCTTCAACGCCTTCTCGGGATCTGTCCCGGGCACTCAATTCGCTGTCATCATTGGCTTCTTCAGGTTTCTTTTCTTTTTCGGTTTCGGAGTCGTCTTTCTCCATTTCGGCCGTTTTCTGCGCTTGGGTTGAATCCTGGCCGGGTTCAGCGGACTCTTCCTCAGAATCCGTATTGATTTCGATCCCCTGGTCACGCAAGCGTTTTGCCGCAACCGCCGCTTCTTCGGCCAGATCTCGCATTCGTTCCGACGATTTCGAACGGATTAAATCCAATTCCTTGAGCAGCATTTCGTCGAATTGGGATAGAGAGCTATCCAGTTGTCGATCCAGTGCGGCCACTTCATCTACCACCTGTTCTTCGGGGATTGCTGGGTTGATCATCGCTTCCGTATCCTGACGATATTCTGACCCATCCGGTGCTTTTCGGATATTATACCTGGCATTGAGTGCCTCCATTTTTGCAACCACTTTACGGTGTTCAGCAACAATGGCTTGAACCCGGCTCAAGTAGCGTTCATAATCTTCAACGACATCCGATGACGCATTCCCGGATTTTTTTAGTTTTACCAGCTCTGAATCAATTTGTTCTTCGGTGGCGATACTGATACGTAACTCTCTGCGTGCCGATTCAAGTGCGGATTTAATTTTTTGTATAGTGGTTGCATATAGGTTTGCGCATAGCACAAGAAATAGAATTCCGGTAAAAATAGCTTTTCTCCATTTGAAAGTCTTCATAATAATTATCGAAATCCTGTTTTTTGAAAAATTAAAGAATCCTAGCCTGAAAGACCAGCTTTTTCAGGGCAAAATAAAAAAATATCTGAAATTAATAAGAAATTCACATTTACATAGTTTAAATTATAAGAAATTAAAAATACGTGTCAAGCCATAGTGGGTTTTTCCTTATAAAGATGGTGCTCTATGTTATTGAAATAATGAATTTCATCTGGCTACATCTGA
>JASFHC010000251.1:0-4111 GCA_050123435.1 Desulfobacterales bacterium | reverse complement strand
GAACCAAAATCGGATGTTGCGTTATCTTGCCAAAAACGCAACCTGGAACCGAATTCCGTTTATTGCATATATCGCATTTCATACAAAAATGCAAAAAAGGCAAACCCCAAAAATGAGATTTGCCTTTCTGATATCTGAAAATCAAACTTATCCCAAAATACCAAGGCCTCTTTCGAGGCCCCGGTTAATTACAAATTCAGTTTAGTTGTTTTATTTTTTTAATAGTCAGTTCATCAAAGCTATGTCATGACCCTATTATATCTTGCATGATGCGGCTGTTTCGTTCAAACAAGTGTTTATGTAGTAAGCAATTGCCAGAAATGTAATGGTTGTTCCTATCATAATGCACCTCCTATTATCTCATCCAACAACTTATAACTGGTTATTGTTTCCCTAATAAATCGTAAAAAATTTAAAGTAATGTAGGATTTAAAATTTTATTTAATCATATCTTGATTCTTTTACTTTCGGTCATACTATACTTTTTAAAAAATTTTTCACTTTCAATTATATATTCTAAACATTTCAATCTTAATTTTTATTCATGTTTAATTTAAAATATAGCGGGGAAAGTGAAAATGCAATAGCGGTTAAATGAGATATTAATAATAGGTTATAACTATCATATTAGAGATGCGAAGGGATTAAATTCATTTTTATCTTTTAACAGAAACTCGATTCACTTCCGTATAGGTGTCTTTGTATATAATGATTTTTGGGTGCAATTGGCAGGTGAATGGGCCAAGGGATAGCTTGCCATTCACACAGGTTCAAGCACCTCAATTTAAAGTGCATGTATCGTATTTTTTACAAAAATGCCAAAAAGACAGAGCCCACTAAAGACTCTGTCTTTTCCTGTTCGGTTGAGCCATCATTATGGAGTCGTTCAAACTTTTTTTTGATCACTAGAATGATTGATATTTGAATGAGAGATTGACCTTAGCACGGTAGGCAGCGACCTTACCATTTTCAATTTTCATGTCCAGTTCAGTAACTTCCGCTATTCTAAGATCTTTAAGCGTTTTTGAAGCTGTTTCCACTGCATTTTTGGCAGCATCTTCCCAGGAAGTCGGACTTGATCCCACCAGTTCAACAATTTTGTAGACACTTCCACTCATTGTTTACCTCCTTTCATTAATAAAGTTCAATTCTGGTTATTATCTGTCTACTTACCTACCATGACATTAAATCCACTTTTGGATACTAGCCAAAAGTGCAGGTTCAACCATTTCAATTTAAAGTGCATATATCGTATTTTTTACAAAAATGCAAAAAGGCAAATTCCTGCAAAAAATGATTCGCCCTATTGAAAATTTCATATATGCAATCAGGCCAAGTCAGACTTATCGCAGGATTCCCGGCCGGCTGATATCTTGGGAATCCCACAACCGACCAAAGGTTTTGACAAATCAGATTGTTGTGAGGTAATCTCAATGTATACCAACTAATACCAACAGGGAGGTACGGGGCAGATATCATCTAATCGTTACCTACCCAAAATTTAAGATATCACAGGAGTTTGGTATGAATAAAAAGATGATTCGATCAAAATATCTGCGAAATTCGCAAAATAAAAATTAACCGCTATTTTCCACTATAAATTCCCTTTAGCAAACGAAAGGAGGCGTAACCGTGATCGATCCACTGAAAATGATGGGTAACGATAACTCCTCGAATGAAACGGTACAGGAGCAAAACCTGAAAACTCGGATAATTCGCGTTTTGGCTTGAGAGACTTTTTCTTACCCAACTTTGGATAACATCAGTAATGTCAAGAAAACGAAAAATAGGATTGATTGCAGTGATTGGCCTAGCCGGACTCCTGATTGCGGCAGCCGTTCTGGCTACCGGAGAGCCGTCCGCTGGAGTTTCGACTTTTCCCAAGGCTCTTGACAGTTATCAGGACCCGGGTATTTCAAACGTCTTCCAGACCCTCACCAGCCGCGTTAAGGATAAACCCTTCAATTTGGTTGCCACGTTGATTTTCTTCTGTGCCATCGTACACACTTTCCTGACCAGCCGCTTTCTGCGCATTGCCCATAAATGGGAGCATCGGCATCAGGAAAAGATCTGGCAGGGAAAAGCACCGAAGAATTCGGCCCACCAGGGTGCCGAGCTGTTACATTTTCTGGGCGAGGTGGAAGTGGTTTTCGGGCTATGGATTATTCCCCTCGCTCTTGCGGCCATCTACTTTTTCGACCGTTCGACATGGGTTGGTTATCTGAATCTGAGGGTCGACTACACCGAGGCCCTGTTTGTTGTGGTAGTCATGATCCTGGCATCCACCCGCCCCATAATCAAGCTGGCCGAGGCGATTCTGGGAAAAGTTGCAGGCCTCCTCGGAGGATCTCTCAAGTTCTGGTGGCTCAGCATCCTGACCATCGGACCGATTCTCGGTTCTTTCATTACGGAGCCGGCGGCCATGACCATTGCGGCCTTGCTTCTGTCCGATAAACTCTATGATCTGGGACCGAGTTCCCGTCTCAAATATGCCACCATCGGCCTCTTGTTCGTCAACGTATCCGTTGGCGGAACCCTGACCCATTTTGCAGCTCCACCGGTCCTCATGGTGGCCGGACCGTGGGAATGGGGGATGGGCTATATGCTGGCTCATTTTGGCTGGAAGGCGGTGGTGGGTATCCTGCTTGCCAATACCCTCTATTTTTTCCTGTTCAGGAAGGAGCTGGAACAGCTGCAGGAAAAATTTCATCTTAAAAGCCTCAAGGAAGACATCCAAAAGAACTATATCAGGCGGGATGACCTGGAGGTCGAATTTGAGAAAATTGCCAGTTCGGTTGGTGGCGAGCTGGATTTTCGCCAGACTCTGGAAAAAAATGTTGATAAAATCGTCGAGCGAACCCGGGATGTTCTCAAAGAACGATGTTTGTCAGCTCCCGAACTCAAACGCTTTGACCGCGGCTTGGTGAAAAAGGCTTTCAATATGCGTTTTGAAGAGATTGTTCTTTGTGAAAAACGCAGACTTTTACCCAATTTGCTTCCTGAAGAACAGCGTGCACCGTTCCTCGACCCGGACTGGGACAAGCGGGATGGCCCCGTGCCGGTCTGGATTACCATCGTGCACGTGATTTTCCTGGCCTGGGTGGTCGCCAATGCCCATTATCCCAAGCTGTTCCTCCCCGGTCTTCTTTTCTTTCTCGGCTTTGCCAAGGTCACCTCGTTCCACCAGAACAGGGTCGAGTTGCGTACCCCGATTCTCGTCGGTTTTTTCCTTTTCGGCCTGGTGACCCATGGCGGTCTGCAGGGCTGGTGGATCGAGCCGGTCCTCGGTTCTTTGAAGGAAATACCGCTGATGATCGGTGCCACCATCCTGACCGCTTTCAACGATAATGCGGCCATTACCTACCTGAGTACGCTGGTCCCTGGATTTACCGACAGCATGAAATACGCCGTGGTTTCCGGGGCTGTCGCAGGGGGTGGGCTTACCATTATTGCCAATGCCCCCAACCCGGCTGGCCAGGCGATTCTCAAAAAATTCCTTGAGAATGGTCTCTCTCCGCTGGAACTGCTCAAAAGCGCTCTTCTGCCGACCCTTATCGTGTGGTTCTGCTTTTTTATTTTTTCTTGATGAAAAGAATGGACAGATTTCTCGGATCTGAGAAGGGATGGCAGCATTGTTTGCCAAAACTTTAGGGCAGTTTTCAGCAAATTGAATTCCGAATGCCTTTTTGTACGGTCCGGCATCGCCTGCCCGGATTCCCATCGAACAGACAAGCTTGCCGGACCGTAGGACAATCTTTTCTGAGCCCAGGAATCAGAGGGGCTCAAAAATGAACTTCTGCCCACCAATGAATAGTTCGTACATTAGGTCACCAAGGCCATGGACGAAAGTGGCCATGCCTTTTCTATAGTCGGTTTCTGCCTGAACACTCTTGGCGGGTCGGACCAAGTTAATTATTTGATCTGGTGGCAAAATGCTGAAGAAACTGGGCTGATTTTTAGTTTATAACATCGTTTTTGCCATCGAAATGAGCCTTTTAAGATATTTTTAGCAGATCACAGCCTCCCTCAAACCTTCGATAAGAGAATTTATGAACTTTAGATATCAAGCGAGGATTATCTTATAGACAGAATCAAGCTTGTGTCGTCAGAC
>JASFHC010000250.1:0-4120 GCA_050123435.1 Desulfobacterales bacterium | reverse complement strand
TACGTACTCCCCCTTATCACCCGTTCCAGGGTGATTGGTATTATTGCCACGGATGCCGTTGACGGAAAGGGGGTGCCCAAAGAAACCCGGGAGACAATGGAAATTTTTGCACCTCAGATCGCTATTGCAATAGAAAACGCAAAACTTTACAGCAGGCTTCAAAAACAGATGAAAGAACTCAAGCAATCCCATGCCCTCTTGAGCCGGTCCGAGAAATTTTCCTTTTTAGGAAATCTGGCAGCGAGACTAGCTCATGAGATCAAAAATCCCATGACCGCCATAGGGACTTTTATCCAGATGATGCCGCAAAAATACCACGATGAAGAATTCCGTAATAATTTTCATAAGATTGCAGTGGAAGAGACCCGTCGTATAAATCATCTTATTACCGAACTTCTAAACCTGGTTAAGACAAGAGAATCAAATATGGAGTTAACTGATCTGCATGGATTAATTGATTCAATGATCCTTCTGATTTCACCTCAAAGTCATGCCAAAAAGATTAATGTTTCCTGTCAATTTGATCCCGATATCGGCCAAGTCCGGATGGATTCTGAGAAGATGAAACAGGTTATTTTAAATATCCTTTCAAATGCAGTGGATTTCACCCCTGAGGGAGGGAAGATCGAATTAATAACAAAAAATTGTACGGAAAAGGAAAAACAGGCCACAATCAACATTGAGATTAAAGACAGCGGCCCCGGAATTCCACCTGCTCATATCGAAAGGGTATTCGATCCCTATTTTACGACAAAACATATGAGTAAAATACACAGTAGTACCGGTCTTGGATTGTTTGTTGCCCATCAAAATATGCAAGATCATGGTGGGATTATCCATGTAAGAAACCATACGAATGAGGGGGCAATATTTACCTTAAAACTGCCGAACACTCCCCACTGATCATTCGTCATTGCAATTGAAGGGTCCGGACCTTCTCTTTTTTCTCTCTATATATTGCGTAAGAACATGTGCGAAAAGCCGGGTTCCTATTTCAAGAGCTCTTTCGTCAATGTTGAAATATGGAGAATGGAGACCATATCGAAAGCCCTTGACCGGATCGTGGCATCCCAATCCTACCATTACCCCACCCCACTTTTGGCAAAAGTAGGCAAAATCCTCGGCCCCCATTCTGGGAAGCCCGCTGTGAACTTTGTCAGCCCCCAAAACTTCTCCGGCGCAGGCTACGGTGTGCTTAACCAGCTCAGAATCATTTATCAGCATGGGATATCCCTTCTTAACTTCAAGCGTTGCCAGGATGCCGCAAGACAGAGCTACACCTTTGACCAGTTCTTCAAGGCGTTTTATGATCTGTTCGCGAATATCCGGCTGTAAGGTTCTTAGAGTTCCTTCAAGCACGGCATCTTCCGGTATGATATTTGAAGCCGTTCCGGCCTGAAAACGTCCGATGGTTAGTACTGCGCTTTCCTGGGGCGGAAGCTCCCGGCTGATAAGGAGCTGTAGTTGGGCAACAAGATGAGCCCCCGCCACAATAGGATCTTTACAATGATGCGGGTGAGCGCCGTGGCCACCTTTGCCTCTTAATCGGATAAAGAATGTATCCGCAGCCGCATTACTGATTTCAGGAGCTATTCCGATATGTCCCACAGCAAATTCGGGATACATATGCCCGGCAAAAGCTGCCGCCACCGGTTCCGAGTCGAAAATCCCGGTGTCCAGCATGGCCTTGGCACCGGCTCCGCCTTCTTCAGCAGGTTGGAAAATAAATAGAATTTCACCGGAACCGTATTGACGCCATCGGTTTTCCATGAGCCATCGTATTACGCCGAGGGCAATGGTCGTATGCCCATCATGACCGCAGGCATGCATGAATCCCTTATGTTGCGATTTGTAAGGGACATCATTTTTTTCCTCAAGAGGAAGGGCATCCATATCCGCTCGAAAGGCTATCAGAGGCCCGGGTTGACTTGCGCTGACCTTTGCTACAACACCGGTTCCCCCCACACCTGCTTGGAAAGGAACGTTGAACCCTTCAAGCACTTCACAAATTTTGTCGGAGGTTTTCTTTTCCTTATACGCCGGTTCCGGAAACCGGTGGAACCATCGACGCAACTCCACGAGCCAATTGCAAAACTCATCTGACAGTTTTCCACGCATTCCATATCTCCTAACCCGGTCAAGCTGGTTTTTTGTTATTTTTCGGTAATCCTTAACGTAAACTTGCAAAAAGTTCAATGATGAATTAGACAAACGGCTTAAGATATGAATTTTGTTCGATCTGATCGAAATTGGAATTTTGGGAGGATTAGATTAGATGAAAAATTCTTTGGAGAACTCTCATGCCTTTGTTAAACAAATACGGTATGCGCTTCAGAAAAAAAACCACAATAATATGATTTTTTCCAATGGTATTACAGATTCATCGATCACTTCTTCCGTGCTGTTTCTGCTCGGTCCGGATTGCCAAGGGAAAAGACTTTCTTCGATGCCCTGTCTGATTCTAACGAAACGATCCTCAAGGGTAAAACAACCGGGAGATCTCTGCTGTCCGGGTGGAAGTATCTCTTCGGGTTTGGATTTTTATCTTGCGAAGCTTTTATATCTGAATGGTTCTCCACTATCCCGTTGGCCTTACTGGTCGATTTGGCGCAAAAAACGACACAAGGAAGCGCGACGTCTGGCACTTCTTTTTGCCACCTGTTTACGAGAGGGTTTTGAGGAGATGCGGTTAAACCCTCTGGGAGTGAAATTTTTAGGACCTTTGCCGTCCCAGCAACTTGTCATGTTCCGTAAGGTGATCTATCCAATGGTGTGCTGGGCCGGACGTCAAAAGCGCTTTTATCCGAACTGGGAAGTGGAGCGGGTTGTTTATATTCCACTCCAGAATCTATTGAACCCTTCCGGTTATGCGTGTTATCGATTAGATGTTGAATCATCCCGGAAAAACGGTGACCATATAAATAATATAGAATATCCTTGCTTTGTGCATGAATATCAGGGCGAATCAGAAGTGCTTTGGGGCGCAACCTTCCGCATTACAATGGTTTTTCTTGAAACAATCTTTGGATTCAAGCCCCCGGATTTGGATTCGGTTCCCGTGGTCTATGGATCTTTGGGTGAAAATTATCTCACCGGAAGCATATGATCTGCTCAACCAAAACCGTTATCACTGGTCAACCCACACCTAAACGGGTGGAAATCAAGACCGTTGGTAAACGCTGATGCCTTTCTATTGACAAACCGTGGCTTCGAAGCTTTTTTCAGGTGTCAGGTGTCAGGTGTCAGGTTTCAGGTGTCAGGGCTAAGGATAAAGGGGGAAACGGGGTGACCGATAGAAATTTTATGGATGTGAAGAATCTTGAGGTCTATAAAAATTTGTATGTTGAATAGATTAAATAAAACATTGGAACGGAAAGTCCCAGAGCGAGAACGCCGCTGGCAGTTAGCTAAGGAAACGGCAGTGTATGGCGTAAAAAATGAATCGTTCCCTCGAGAATGGCCCATTACTACTGAACATGTTTCCCGACACCTGACACCTGACACCTGACACCAAATAGCCATTGCAATCTTGGCAAACAACAGTCTTGATTTACACCCAACCTCAACCCTTTTAGGATTCTTGAATATGAACATAAAAACAGCGAATATTCTGTTTGTGTGTATCGGTAATATTTGTCGCAGTCCTTTTGCACATGCCTTATTTGCAAGGTTGGTGACTCAAAAGCGGCTCCGTGGAATTGCCTCCGACTCCGCAGGGTTGCTGGCGCTCCCGGGCAATTCGGCCACGCATATGGCGCAACGCGTTGCTGAGGAATTCGAAGTAGATCTTGCCGACCACAGGGCCAAATCGGTATCCAACACGCTTGTGGCCTGGTCCAGTCTCATTTTGGTAATGGAGAAATCTCAAAAGGATACGCTTCTGAACGACTTCTGCGAAGCAGAAGGCAAAACCCAGTTAATCAGGCACTTTGCCCGTTTTGGCTCAAAGCGGCGGGGCATTGCCGATCCATACGGGCTTAAGTACGATGCATACCGGTTTTGCTTTCTGGATATTGAGGATGCGGTTTTGGGTCTTATCGACTTCCTATCTAGTGTCCATCCATAAACGGCATCTTTCGGCTCCCGGCGGCGTTCTCGTTCGTTTTCAATCCTCGAAATA